>DASQGM010000023.1:0-8461 GCA_035632615.1 bacterium
TGTCCCCGTAACCGGTGCGCGCGATGCGCTTCAAGAACCGGGCCGGGATGATCAGGTCCGTGTCCACGTCCGCCCGATCGAAGGGGACGACCACGCCGGTGTGCTGCTTGAATGGCTTCATCTCACGCCGCCCCCCATGTCCGGACGTCGACGAAGTGCCCGGCGATCGCGGCGGCCGCCGCCATGGGCGGACTCACGAGGTGTGTGCGGCCGCCCGGCCCCTGCCGCCCCTCGAAGTTGCGGTTGGAGGTCGACGCGCAGCGCTCCCCGGGACCGAGGATGTCCGGGTTCATTCCCAGGCACATCGAGCACCCGGCCTCCCGCCACTCAAATCCCGCGCTCTTGAAGAGTTGGTCGAGTCCCTCGCGCTCGGCCGCTGCCTTCACCTGTTGGGACCCCGGCACGACCATCGCCCTCACGTTGGGATGCACTGTCCGCCCCGCCACAACGGCGGCGGCGGCCCGCAGGTCCTCGATCCGCGAGTTGGTGCAGGACCCGATGAACGCCCGATCGATCGTGATCTCCTGAATGGGCATGCCGGGCCGCAGGGCCATGTACTTCAGCGCCCGATCGACCGCCTCTCGCGCGCGCGGGTCCCGCTGGGCGCGCGGATCGGGCACGCGGCCGGTCACCGGCTCCGACTGCGACGGGTTAGTTCCCCACGTGACGAACGGTTCGATCGCCCCGGCGTCGATCTCCACCCGCGTGTCGTACGTCGCGCCGGGGTCCGTGGGAAGGGACCGCCAATACGCGAGGGCTTCGTCCCAGGCCGCGCCCTTCGGGGCGAACGGCCTGCCCGACACATACGCGAACGTCTTCTCGTCCGGCGCGATGAGACCGGCCCGGCCGCCGCCCTCGATCGTCATGTTGCACACGGTCAGCCGCCCCTCGATCGACAGCGCGCGGATCGTCGACCCGGTGTACTCGATGATGTGACCGATCCCGCCGCCGACGCCGATCCGCCGAATGATGCCCAGGATCAAGTCCTTGGGCGTCGTACCGGCCGGCAGGCTGCCCTCCACGCGTACCTCCATCGTCTTCGGACGTTTCAACGGCAGCGTTTGCGTCGCGAGCACGTGCTCGACCTCGGTCGTCCCTATCCCGAACGCGAGCGCGCCGAGCGCGCCGTGGGTCCCGGTGTGGCTGTCGCCGCACGCGACGAGCAACCCGGGCTGAGTCAGCCCCAGTTCGGGCCCGATGATGTGCACGATCCCCTGGAGACGGCTGTGGAGCCCCTCGAGCCGCACGCCGAACTCACGGCAGTTCTCCTCCAGCGCCGCGACCTGCTTTTGGCTAATCGGGTCCGTGATCGGTTCGAACCGCGATGACGTGGGGACATTGTGGTCGAGCGTGGCAAACGTCAGGTCCGGCCGCCGTACGCGGCGGCCCTGCAGACGCAACCCCTCAAACGCCTGCGGCGTGGTAACCTCGTGCACGAGATGCAGGTCGACGTAGAGGAGGTCGGGCGTGCCCGGCTCCCTGTGCACCACGTGCGCGTCCCAGATCTTGTCGATGATCGTCCTCGGGCTCACCGTCTCCTCCGTCTCCCCATTCGCGTCCACCGCGGTGGTTCAACGATACACGCCATTCATTCGCTTGACAAGGGAACCCACCGTATGCTACTTTATGCACCCGTCTCAACGAGAGCGACCAGCAGCGCCGGGAAGTCAGATAAGAGTCGACGTCTCCCCGGCACAAGCGCAGGCGATTTCTCAAGGATGGGGCATCGACGGCTGCGACAGCCTAGAGCGGGGTTGACCCGCGCTGGGCGGCGGCCGTCGACTTTTTCCGCCAAGGTGCGACCTCCCGGTGTGCCCGTGCCGGAGGCCGCCGACACCCCCCGGGGGAGTCACGGACCAGACGCCGGCCGCGCGACGTGAAACACCCGATTCCGTGACGACGCCGGCAACCCGATGGTCGCCGCGCGCGCGAGCGTCACCGTCATCCCCACGCCCCGAAGCCCGTCCACCGCGCCGCCCGGCACCATCAACGCCCCTTCGAGGGCCACGGGGTCCCCGATCGCGGAGATCGCGTACGGATCCTGCGTCACCCGGCCGGCGATTGTGACGCCGCGAGGCAGCGCCCCCACCCCGTCCGTCGCCAGCACGCGGACGCCGTTCACCGAGACGGCCTCCGCGCCGGCGGCCCACAGCTCGTTGACCACGCCGGCCACGTCCTGCGCCTGCGGAACCGACAAGCGCCGGGCATCCGCCCCGAGGGTCACCGTGATCCCCGGCCCCTTGACCGGCGTCAGGCCGAGCGCCCCGCGATAGCCTGCGAGCTCGTGCTGCATCGCTCCGGTGATACTGCGTCCCTCAGCCTCGGCGGTTTGGATCTGCTGCTGCTTTGCCTCGAGCGCCGCGATCTCGTCCCGCAGCGAGCGGTCCAAGTCCTGTTGCCGCCGGATCAACACGGCGAGGTCCGCGAGCCGGTGGGACGGGAGCTCGACCCCGGCG
The DNA here is from genome assembly GCA_035632615.1 of bacterium. Classification (GTDB taxonomy): domain Bacteria; phylum Sysuimicrobiota; class Sysuimicrobiia; order Sysuimicrobiales; family Segetimicrobiaceae; genus JAJPIA01. The sequence continues at coordinate 2,457 of DASQGM010000023.1, forward strand.
CGAAGCACCTGGTTTGCCCGAAGCTGCAGGATCAGCAGGAACCCTGCCAGGAACAACAGGGCGGTGACGCCGACGCGTTGCCACACCGTCAGCCGTGTGTCCCGCGTTCGATGTGGGGTTGGCAGGGGAGACATTGGCGGGAGAGATTTGACGGAGGTTCATGCAACTCCCCCCTGCGCTCCTGTTTGGACGCGTCCGGACTGGCAAGACGATCGAGAGAGAGATATCGAGATATCGGGCGATATGCTGGATATTTCGGAGGCAGGACCGAGCATTCGCCGTCCCACGCCACCCAATGCCTCGAACTGTCCTTGATTGCGCCCTCGAGAGAAGGAAAAATAGAGGTAGTTAGCACTTGACCACGAAGAGTGCTAAACACCACAGGATGAGGAGGCCGCCTGCATGCCCGCCAAGACTCTGCTGTACGATGAGGACGCCCGCAAGGCTCTCGAGCGCGGCGTTGAGAAAGTCGCCAGCGCCGTCCGCGTGACGCTCGGTCCGAGGGGCCGCAACGTCGTGCTCGAAAAGAAGTGGGGATCGCCGACCATCACGAAGGACGGCGTCACCGTCGCAAAGGAGATCGAGCTGGAAGACTCCTACGAGAACATGGGAGCCCAGCTCGTCAAGGAAGTCGCCAGCAAGACCAACGACGCCGCCGGCGACGGCACCACCACCGCCACGGTGCTCGCGCACGCGATCGTGAAAGAGGGCCTCAAGAACGTCGCGGCCGGCGCCAACCCCATGATCCTCAAGCGCGGGATCGACCGCGCGGTCGAGGCGCTCACGGCCGAGCTGAAGAAACTGAGCATCCCGCTCGAGGGCAAGGAGCACATCGCCCACGTTGCCAGCATCGCCGGCAACGACGCGGAGATCGGGAACATCATCGCCGAAGCGATGGACAAGGTCGGCAAGGACGGCGTGATCACGATCGAGGAGTCGAAGGGCATCGAGACGACCGTCGAGGTCGTCGAGGGCATGCAGTTCGACCGCGGCTACATTTCCCCGTACATGGTCACCGACCCCGACAAGATGGAGGCGGTCGTCGAGGATCCGTACATCCTGCTGACCGAGAAGAAGATCAGCGCCGTCAAAGACATCGTCCCGGTAATGGAGAAGGTGATGCGCTTCGGCAAGCCGCTCGTCGTGGTGGCCGAGGACGTCGAGGGCGAGGCGCTGGCGACGCTGGTGGTCAACAAGCTCCGCGGCGTGCTGCCGTGCATCGCCGTCAAGGCCCCGGGGTATGGCGACCGGCGGAAGGCGATGCTCGGCGACATGGCGGTGCTCACCGGCGGCCAGGTCCTGAGCGACGACATCGGCGTGAAGCTGGAGAGCCTCGAGCTCGAGATGCTCGGTCGCGCGGCGAAGGTGCGGGTGGCCAAGGAGGAGACTACGGTCATCGAGGGCAAGGGCGATCGCAAGGCCATCCAGGGCCGGATCGCCCAGATCAAGAAGGAGATCGAGACCACCACCTCCGACTACGACAAGGAGAAGCTCCAGGAGCGTCTCGCGAAGCTGGCGGGTGGCGTCGCGCAGATCAAGGTCGGCGCTGCGACGGAGACCGAACTCAAGGAGAAGAAGCACCGTTTCGAGGACGCGCTCAGCACGAGCAAAGCGGCGGTTGAGGAAGGCATCGTGCCCGGCGGCGGGACCGCGCTGCTGAACATCGCGAAGGCGCTCGACAAGCTGCAGACCAGCGACGAGGACGAGAAGAGCGGCGTCGCGATCGTCAAGCGCGCGATCGAAGAGCCCGCGAAGTGGCTGGCCGCGAACGCCGGCGTCGAGGGCGCCGTGGTCGTGGCGCGCGTCAAGGGCGAGAAACCCGGAATCGGCTACAACGTCGCGGACAACACGTACACCGACATGGTCAAGGCCGGCATCATCGACGCCACCAAGGTGACGCGCCTGGCCCTGCAGAACGCCGCCAGCGTGGCGAGCCTCCTACTGACGACGGAAGCGCTCGTCGTCGAGAAGCGCGAGAAGAAGAAGGGCGCGGCCGCGGGGGCGCCGGGCGGCTACAACCCCGAAGACATGGACATGTAGCGAAGCGGGCGCACGACCAGCTCAGCGAGAATTCGCAACGACACGGGCGGGGGCCAACAGCCCCCGCCCGTGTCGTGTTCCGCGCCGGGCAAGTCAGGCCAGCTCGACGTCCTCCGCGTGCACCATGAGGCCCATGTGCTGATTCGCGCGGCCGGGCACGAGGACCACCAGCGACCCGTACCGGGAGTCGAGCTCGTAGACTTCAACGGGCTCCGGCATGCCGGCGATCCTCACTTTGCTGCCCACCGTCACGGAGCGGCCGGTGCGGTCCTTCACTTCGTTCGTCACTGTCACGGGCACTGCCATGGCATCCTCCTCCTTCACGCTCCTGTCCCTCGCCGACGGTCAGGGCACGTAGTAACGATTCCCCTCGCGCGCCACGCGCCCCTCGCGCAGCAGCTTGAGCAGATGCGCCAGCACCGTCGCCTCGGCCGCAGGATGCAGGCGCGGCTCCAAATCGGGATAGAGCGCCGCCGCCACCTCGCCCGGCGTCCGCGGCCCTGCGGTCACCACGTCGAGGATCTGCCGCTCCCGCAACCGCCGGTGGGCGATGTACTCGGCGACTCGGGGGCCCGGATCCTCGACGAGCGGGCCGTGTCCGGGGGCGATCACGGCGAGATCCAGCCGGGCGACCCGCTCGAGGGAGCGCAGATACTCGTCCATCGACCCCGCCGGCGGAGACACCATGACGGTGCCGCGCCCCAGCACGAGGTCACCCGAGAACAGAGTCCGCCGCTCCTCCCAGACAAACGCGATGTGGTCGGGTGCGTGTCCGGGCGTGTGCACGACCCTGAGGCGGATCTCTTCCTCCACCACGAGCTCGCCCTCGTCCAGCGGGCGGTCACCGGCGCGCCAGCGCGCCACCGGCGCTCCGCTCGCCTCGGCGAGCCGGCGGGCGGCGCCCAAGTGGTCGCCGTGGGCGTGGGTGACCAGGATGAGTGCGACGCGCCCCCCAGTCTCCCCGGCGCGCTCGACAATCTGCGCGACGTGATGTCCGTCGTCCGGCCCCGGATCGAGGACCATGACTCGCCGGCCACCCAACAGGTACGTGTTCGTCCCGTCAAGGGTGTACGGCGAGGCGTTCGGCGCGACAATCGTCCGCAGGGACCCGGACGACGGCGGAGGCTGGACCGACATGAGCCGTTAGCGGTCTTCTTCCTCCTCGCGGTCCAGTCCCTCGATCCGCGCGCGCCACCGCTCGTCGAGCAGGCGCTCGGCACGCTCCCTGGTCTCCGCGGAGACCAGGAGCCGGGCCTCTCCGGCGGGGTCGTCGCAGCCGGCCGTCCAGCGGCCCGTCGAGGCATCAAGCCGCACGTCGACGCCGGTCATCACCACCCGACTCTCGTCTCGCATTGGAGGCCTCCCGCAACGCCCGACGGGGTCCGCCGGCGGGACGTGAACCCCAACCCCCAGGGCCACCGTTTGACCCGGCCGCCGTCTTCGTCGTCTGCTGACGTCCGCCCGTGTATCTTCAAGGCCTCGGGAGCATTCCCTGTTGCGCAGTTGCGCGTCCGTCCGGAGTGCGCCTATGGGTTCTCATTCCGCGCTCATCGCGTGGACCAGCGCGTCGCACCTCGAACAGCTGCGACACCGCCAAGCCAGTTTCAGCACCGGGGATCTTACGGCACGGCATCAGGTGTTTCGCCTGGGGTGTGCAATCTGCCGGAACGGGATGCACATGGGGTGGCCGACGGGACTTGAACCCGCAACCCCCAGAGCCACAGTCTGGTGCTCTGCCCTTGAGCTACGGCCACCGCTCGCATAGAACACCTTACACCGGCGGGAGCGGTCGGCGCAATACCTGGAGCGGCCGGCCACACGACCCCGCGACCGACGCATGGATCCGCGCGCGTGGCTGCGGGCTCTACCGCACCTCCTCCACGCGCACCACGACGACGGCCGGACCGGTCGAGGCGATCGCCGCCTCGACCGCAGAAGCCAGGTCGTCGGGCCGCGTGACGAGCGTGGCTCTCGCACCGTAGCCGCGTGCCACCTCGCAGTGATCGAGGTGAGAGATGGTCGTGCCGGGGTAGGTCCCGAGCGGGGCGGACGCACCCACGAACCCCTCGATCGCGCGCTTTACGGCGAGGTACCCTCCGTTGTCGAGCACGACCGTCACGACGCGCACCTCTTCCCGAGCCGCGGTCCACAGCGCTTGGGCGCTGAAGTGAAACGCGCCGTCCCCGACGAGCGCGACGACCGTGCGCTCGGGCTGCGCGAGTCGCATGCCGATCGACACCGGCACGCCCCATCCCAGCGCACCTCCGCCCGTGTGGTACCACGCCGCGTCGGACGGCAGGGAGAGATGCGACAACGCGACGTTGGTCGACCGCACCGCCTCGTCCACGACCACCGCGCCTGCGGGGAGCACGCGGCCGATCTCGCTCATCACGCGGAGCACGGAGATCGGGACGGCGTCCCATCGCGCGTCCCGCTCGCGCGTGAGGCGTGTACGCATGGCGTGGCGGAGCGAAGCGATGCGCGCCTCACGCGCCGTCCGCGCCGCAGGGTCGACTCCGCCGAGCGCCGCCGCGGCGGCGGCGAGATCGCGCAGTGCCGGGCCCGCATCCGCGGCCATGCCCACGCTCGGCCGTACGCTCCACCCCACCTGCCGCGGATCCGGGTGCACGTGGATCAGCTTCGCCCCCGGCGGGAGCTCCGGGGTTCGTGGCCCCGAGAACGGGAAGAACACGCGGCCTCCGATCACCGCGAGCACGTCACATCCGTCCAGGACCGCCGGCTCGCCGCCGTAGACGCCGAGGTATTGGGGATGCCCGGTCGGGAACGGCAGCACCGAGAGTTCGGTCGGATCGGACACGAGGACAGGCAGCACGAGCGCCTCCGCCAGCGCGGTGGCATCTTGGCGTGCGGCCGCGGCGTCGTTCCCCAAGAGGAGGACCGGCGCCCGCGCCTGGAGCAGCAGGCCCGCTGCCGAGCGCACGGCGCCGGCGTCCGGGCGCCGCGCCAGCGACGCGTCCGAGGACCCCGCCACCTCGGGATTGAGCGGGGCCGGCGTCCCCGCGGCCACCGGCTCGCCGAGCATGTCCTCGGGGACCGCGAGAAACACCGGCCCCCGCGGCGGCACCGACGCGACGTGCAGCGCCCGGCGCAGGTCGCTCGCGACCGCGGACGCGCTCAGGCTCTGCCACGTCCACTTCGTAAACGAGGCGAGCAGCCCCGGCAGATCCGGCAGCGCGCAGAAGCCGTCCTGCGCCAGGACGTCGCGGTCTTTGTGCCCCGCGGTCACGACCACCGGGGATTGATCCCGCCACGCGTTGTACGTGTGCCCCATCCCATTCATGACGCCGACGGAGGTGTGGAGACTGACGACCGCCGGCCGGCCGGTCGCGCGCGCGTACCCGTCCGCCATCGCGACCGCGGCGCTCTCGTGGAGCGCCATGACGTACCGGATCTCGCCGTCGCGCGCGAGCGCGTCCAACAGGCTCGCCTCCGTGGACCCGGGGAGGCCGAACAGGTGGCGGACGCCGGCGTCGCGCAGGACCGCGACAAACGCGTCAGCTGCGGTACGGGGACGGGGTCGGTTCATCGCCCACCCCATTGCATCACCGGCGTCGTGATTCCTGTCACTCGCCGCGGCCCACTCCCGCCCGCGTGATCGGCGCGACCCCGGGTGGCCGCACGGTCTTCAGCCGAGCATGACGCCTTTCGGCCGGTCGGGCTCTCCAATCGTGTACTCGTGTGCACCGACGAGCGGGGCGCCTTCGTCGAACCGGCTCGCCCGGAACGGATGGAGATCGACGACCCGGGGCGCCCCGTCCGTGATCCACTCGGCGACCGCCCGGCCCACCGCCGGCGCGGTCTTGAACGACGAGCCGTTGTCGCCAGTGCAGAACCACAACCCCACGAGGCGCGGGTGACGGTCGATCACCGGCTTGCCGTCCTCGGTCAGCGTGATCGCGCCGGCCCAGCCGCCCCGCATCGGGGCGTCGGCCATCCCGGGGATG
>DASQGM010000024.1:0-1633 GCA_035632615.1 bacterium
ACCCCGTTCGACGTTCCGCCGGATCCCCGGGCGTCACGCGAGTCACCGGCGCCCGAGCGGGCGCCCGGTGACGCGGTGCGGTCAGACGCCCATGACCTGGACGTAGAGGCGGCGGGTCTGGGGACCGTCGAGCTCGCAGAACAGGACGCGCTGCCACGTGCCGAGCACGAGGCGCCCCTGTTCGATCGGGACCTGCACCGTCTGCCCGAGCAGCACGGCGCAGAGGTGACTCCACGCGTTCGCGCGATTGCAGTCGGAGTAGGCGGGATCGTTGTGGCGGTACGCACCGTCTTCGGGGACGAGCGTGCGGAGCAGGGCCAGGATGTCGTAGTGCAGCGCGTCTTGGTGCTCGTTGATCACCAGGCCGGTCGTGGTGTGGAGGCTGTGGATCAGCACCGACCCGTGCGCGATCTCGTCCACGCCGGGCAGCCCGGCGACGCGTTCGGTGAGATCCTGGATCTCCGTGCGCGCCCGGGTGGGCACGGTCAGGGTCGTCGTCACGACTTTCGCCGGTGCCAGCGTCCGTGCCACGCCGCGAACCTCCCGGGGGCGCGCCGCTCGAGCGTTGAACGAATGTTCACGCAGCCCGGGGCATTGTAGCACGGGCCCGCCTCGTTTGACAAACGTTTGGGCCGCGCGTACAATTTAACATGTCTCGCGTGCGGCCGGGGGAGTCTGGACGCCGGCCGAGGAGCGAGACACAAGGAGGCTTCGTGCCGATGATTACGGTGACCGAACAGGCCGTGTCGAAGCTGAAGGAGCTGCTTGCCGAGCAGGAAGAGTCGAACCTCTGTCTCCGCGTGTTCATCACCAAGGGCGGCTGCGACGGCTTCTCCTACGGCATGACGTTTGACTCCGCGCCCGAGGCGGACGACCAGGTGATCGATCGGGGCGGCGTGCGCGTGCTCGTGGACAAAGTCAGCTCGCGCCTGCTCGATGGGGCCGAGATCGATTATGTGACGTCGGTGACGGCCACCGGGTTCGCGATCCGGAATCCCAACGCCGTGTCCACGTGCGGTTGCGGGCATTCGTTCAAGACCCAGAGCGACGCCGGGGAAGCTCAGCCGTGCGGGGACGAGGCGGAGGCGCGCGCGTAGGCGCGTCGGAGCAGGGGGATGGCGATGGAACAGATCCTGGGACAGACCGCATCGGACACCACCGAGTTGCAGGCACGGGTGCAGCAGGTGCTGGACACGATCCGGCCGCACGTGCAGGCGGACGGCGGCGACATCGAATTGGTTGACATCGTGGACGGCGTCGTGCAGATCCGGCTCGCCGGGTCGTGCGTCGGTTGCATGTACTCGATGATGACGTTGCAGGCCGGCGTGGAGCGCATGCTGAAGGAGCAGGTGCCCGAGGTCAAGGCGGTCGAAGCGGCACCGTTCTAGCCCGGCTCGATCGGTCGCTGCGAGAGGAACCCTGAGCCTCTCATGGAAGCCCATGAGGGGCTCTTTGTTTGAGCCGCGCGAGGCGTGAGCCGCGCGGGCACGGCGTCCGGGAGGTCGCCGCGGCGGAGGTAGGCGGTGCGCATCGACTACACTGAGGATCAGCGGCTCGTCCATCGCACGGTGCGGGACTTTGCGGTCACGGAGATTCGCCCGCACGCACGCCGGTGGGACGCCGAGGCGACGTT
>DASQGM010000025.1:0-12565 GCA_035632615.1 bacterium
ACAGCGTCGAAGCGGGGATGCCAAGCTCCGTTTGAATGGCGCCGACCACCATGCCTTCAGGGTGCGCGGACAGCAGGAGCCGCATGATCCGCAGCCGGGGCTCCGTTCCCATGGCCGAGAACATGTCCGCGTACCTGGCCACGCCGTCAACGGGCAGAAGATGCTTCGTCTCGCCCCCGGTCGCCATCAGGGCCCTTGCCGGAGCGTTCCCAGTGTCGTCATGATTCGATAATATTCGAATAATGGAATAATGTCAACCGGCGTCCATGCGACGAATTGACACTCGCGCAGACCGGCTGCTATGATGCTAATCACCGATGATTAGCTACAGTGCGCTTTTGCCGGCGGCGCGGCGGGCCGTTCACAGTGACCCGCCTTCCAGTGCGAGGCTGGACGGCGGCACACGAGGGGCCGCCTGATGGGCGCCGACTCGCCCGTGCCGGCGGAACGTGCGACGCGCGCCGTGGACGGATCCCCGCGTAACCTCGGGCGGGAACACCGGTTGATCAACCGCCCCCGCGCGCTCGCGCTACTGCGCGATGCGCGACTCGACGGCCTCATCGCCTCCGCCCCAGAAAACGTGACGTACCTCACAGGACTCCTGGTCCCCAGCCCGTACCTGCGGCGGGAGGTACAGGTCTTCGCCGTGCTGACGCCCGACCCGGAGGCAGATCCGATCCTCGTGATGCCCGCGAGCTTCCTCGCGTTTCTCGTCGACGAACCGACCGGCACCGGGACCGTCCGGGTGTACGGGGATCCGCACACCGTCCTGCCGGGATCGGACGCCATCTTGGAGGAGCGCGAGGCGCGCCTGCTCGCGCTCGTCCGGTCCACCCCGCGCTTTGCCAGCGCGCAAGAGGCCCTGCTGTCCGTGTGCGCCGACGCGCGCCTCGCGCGGGGGCGCCTTGCTCTCGACGAGACCGGCCTGTCAGCCCGGGCGTGGGCGGCGATCCACGAACGCCTGACGGATGCGCAGATCGTCGAGGGAGCGGCGCTGCTCAGGCGCATCCGCGCGGTCAAGACGCCGGCCGAGGTCGCGCGGTTGCGGCGGAGCGCCGAGATCATCGAGGCGGCGCAGGACGCGATGTTCTGCTCCGTGAAGGAGGGGGTGACGGAGCGCATCCTCGCCGAGATCATCGAGCGCCGAGTCTGGACCGAGGGCGGACGCCCGGCGTTCTCGTATCTCGGCCTCGGCGTCCGCGGCGGGGCTCTGCGTCCCGCGTGCGACTCCCCCGCCCGAGGCGGGGACCTCGTCCGGACCGAGATGGGATGCACCCATCTCCAATACTGGTCCGACACGGGCCGGACAGCGGTCGTCGGCGCCCCGTCGGACCGGCAGCGCCGATGCTTCGACGCGCTGGCAGCCGGGCACCGGGCGGCGCTGGATGCGCTGCGGAGCGGCACGCCGGTCGGCGATGTCTTCGACGCGGCGGTTCGCGCAGTGCGGCGGTCCGGGATTCCGGAGTACCGTCGCACCCACTGCGGGCACGGGATCGGCCTGCAACTCTACGACGCGCCGCTCGTGGCGCCGTCCGACGAAACCATCCTCGAGCCGGGGATGGTTGTCAACGTCGAGGTGCCGTACTATGAACTGGGGTTCGGCGGCATGCAGATCGAGGACACCGCCGTCGTGACGGACGGGGCGCCGTTCCTCCTCACCCGGGCGGCCCGGGAACTGCGGGTGCTGTCGTGAAATCGATGACAGACCCGGTGGCGGGCACGGACGCCAGCATGCGTCGGCGGGGTGATCGCAAACCCCGGCCGCCGCGGGAGATCATGGTAGGCGCACCACCGACCTGCGTCACGTAGTCACGAAAGGGGGAGGTCTATGAACGGACGAACGCATCACAGGATCACGCGACGAGAACTCCTACGCCAGGGGGGCGTGGCTGGTGCCGCGCTCGGCTTCGGCGCGCTCGGCGGCATCACCCTGGGAGCCCCCGGCGCCGCGGACGCGGCGGTCGCCGGCGGCCGCACCGTCCAGGCCACCGAGTTCATCTGGATCGGCGGCGGCCAGGGCGTCGTCCCGCGCGAGGTGAAGGCCTCCTTCGAGAAGGCCAACCCGAACGTCAACATCGAGCTCTACGAGGGCACGAACGCGGTGACGTACCCGAAAATGGTGGCCCAACGCCAGGTCGATCCGAACAAGCCCCTGATCAACTTCGGGTTCTTCAACGTCGACGCCCAGACCAAGGGCGAGGCGGACGGCATGTGGCTCGGGCTCGATCCGGCCAAGGTCCCCAACATGGCCAACGTCTACCCCAGCTATCACCGTCCCAACAACACCGGCATCGGCTGGGGGTTCAGCGCGATCGGCATCCTCTACAACAAGAAGCTCGTCAAGGAGCCGCCGGCCAGCTGGAACGACATCTTCGCCCCCCGATTCAAGGGGAAGGTCATGCTGTTCGACTACGCCTGGGGATTCAACGGGCTGCTCGCGGTCGCGCACGCGAACGGTGGCGACGCCAAGCACATCGACGGGGCGTTCGAGAAGTTCAGCAAGGCCGCGCAGGACGGCCAGTTCCTCGCCCTGTTCACGACCAACGAGCAGGTCAAGGACGCCCTCGCCCGCGGCGAGGCGCTGATCGCGGGCTACTTCACCAGCTTCGCGATCACCTGGAACCAGGAGAGCCCGAACAACGACGGCCCCTTCGCCTACGCGATCCCCAAGGAAGGCATGCTCGCGTACACCTTCTATTTCAACGCCGTGAAGGGGTCGACGCCGGACCAGATCGAGGTCGCGTCCAACGTGATCAACACGTACCTCTCCAAGTCGACGATCGAGCGCTACTGCGATCTGACCGCGACGATCCCGGCCGTGAAGGGCATCTCGCTCAAGCCGGAGCTGCAGAAGGAGCTGGTGTTCCAACCGAGCGTGGTCGAGAAGGCCATCCAGCCCGACTGGACCACCGCCAGCCAGCAGAACCCCGCGTGGCGGCAGCGGTGGGACCGCGACGTGAAGGCGAAGATGTAGTCGGGCGCCGCCGCGCGCCGGGGCGTGGAGATGGGAGCAACGGGAACCTCAGGGGCGTCCGCGACGCCGGCGGTTGAGCTGCAACAGGTGCACAAGCGGTTCGGTCAGGTGCACGCCGTCCGCGGCGTTTCCCTGCGCATCCGCGAGAACGAGTTCTTCTCGCTGCTCGGCCCGAGCGGCTGCGGCAAGACGACCGTGCTGCGCATGATCAGCGGGTTCGAGGTCCCGACGGAGGGGAGCCTGTACCTGCAGGGGCGGCTCGCCAACGCGATCCCCCCGTACCGCCGGGACACGAACCTGATCTTCCAGCACCTGGCGCTGTTTCCGCACCTCGACGTCTACGACAACATCGCCTTCGGGCTGCGCCTCCGGCGGTTGCCCCGGGAGGAGATCGCCCGCAAAGTCCGCGCCATCCTGGACCTGGTGGATCTCGCCGGATACGAGTCGCGGCGGATCCACCAGCTCAGCGGCGGGCAAAAGCAGCGGATCGCGATCGCCCGCGCCCTCATCAACCAACCCGCGGTGCTCCTGCTCGATGAGCCCCTGGGCGCGCTCGACCTCAGGCTTCGGATGCAGATGCAGGTCGAGCTCAAGGAGATCCAGCACCGTGTCGGCACCACGTTCATCTACGTGACGCACGACCAGACCGAGGCCATGACGATGTCCGACCGGATCGCCGTCATGAACCACGGCGTCGTCGAACAGATCGGGACCGGCCGGGACGTCTACGAGCGCCCGCGGACGCGGTTCGTGGCGACGTTTCTCGGCGACAGCAACCTGATCGAGGCGCGGGTCGAGCTGCTCGAGTCGGAGCAGACGGTGCTCCGGGCGGGCGACCAGCGGCTGGTGGCGCCGGCCGGCCACGCCGCGGGGCCGGGCGCCGCGGTCACCCTGTGCGTGCGCCCGGAGCGGCTCCGCCTCGTCACCCCCGCCGACGCACCTGCGCCCGCCGGCTACCAGAACCGGGTGCCGGCCCGCGTCCACGACGTCATCTTCAAGGGCGCCTTTATCGAATACCGGCTCACCACGGGGTCCGGTGCGTCCATGATCGCGCAGGCCCACGCGAACGGGAGCCCGGCAATCGGGCGCGACGCGGCCGTCGCGGCCACGTGGCGGAGGGACGATGGCGTGGTCTTGACCGAATGAACGCGACGGCGGACCTCCGGCCCCGCGCCCCGCGCGCGCAGGCGTTCGTGGTGCCGGGGCTCCTGGGGCCCGCGGTCGTGTTCATCGTGGGCGTGCTGCTCACGGCGCTCGGCATCCTGCTGGTGAACAGCGCGTACCATTTCACCGGCACTCAGGTCCAGCCCCGGGTGACGTTCGAGGCGTACCGACACTTCTTCACCGACCCGTTCTACGCCCGCGTCGTCTGGCAGGAGGTCCGCCTCGCCGTGGTGACGACGGGGATCTGCCTCCTCGTCGGCTATCCGGTCGCGTACGCCATCACCAAGATCCGGCGGCCCAACTGGGTCATCGCCGCGTACATCCTGATCTTCTCGCCGCTGCTGACCAGCAGCATCGTGCGGGCCTACGGCTGGCTCGTGATCCTCGCGCGAGGCGGGCTGGTCAACTGGGCGCTGGAGCGGGCGCACCTGGTCGCCTCGCCGGTCCGCCTCGTCTTCAACTTCACCGGGGTCACCGTCGCGCTGGTGCACGTCCTGCTGCCGTTCACCGTGTTCCCGATTCTGAGCGTGCTCCTGCGCACGGATCCGTCGCTCCGCGAGGCGGCGGCCGATCTCGGCGCCACCCGCCTTCAGACGTTCGTGCGGGTCACGTGGCCGCTGTCGTTCCCGGGGCTCTACGCGGCGGCGCAACTCACGTTCGTGCTCGCAATGAACGCGTACGTCACGCCGCAGCTCCTGGGCGGCGGCCGCGTGCAGGTCCTCCCGCTCCTGATCTTCGAGAACATCTCCGACCTGAACTGGCCCCTCGCGTCGGTGGAGGCGATCGCGCTCATCATGCTCATCTGGATGACGATGTTCGTGTCCAACCTCCTCTTTCGCCGGCGCCTCGCCGCCATCGGGGATCGCGAGTGAGCGCGTCGCGCGATCCGATCACGATCGCCCTGTGGGCGTTTCTCGGCCTGGTGGGGCTGTACATGCTCGCGCCCCTGATCTTCGTGACGATCGACTCGTTCAACCCGTCCACGTACGGGACGTTTCCGCTCACGGGCGTGACCCTGCACTGGTACCAGAACGTGCTCCAGGTGCCCGAGTTCCGGACCGGGCTCGTGAACTCGCTCATCGTCGCGGCTGGCGCCACGGTGGTGGCCGTGGTGCTGGGCACCCTCGCCGCCTACGGCCTGGCGCGGTACCGGTTCCGCCAGCGCGAGCTGGTGCGGTCCTTCCTGCTCCTGCCCATCATCGTGCCGGCGATCGTCTTCGGCGCGGCGCTCTTCCTACTCTACATCCGCGTCGGGTTGTACGGCACGCGCACCGGGCTCGTGCTCGGGCACGCGCTGCTGGGGTTGCCGTTTGTGATGGCCATCACCACCGCCAGCCTGCAGACACTGGGCCGCGAGTACGAGGAAGCCGCGATGGACCTCGGGGCGAACCCGCTCGTGACGTTCTTCAAGGTCACGATCCCGTCGATCCGCCCCGGCCTCGTCGTCAGCGCCCTGTTTGCGTTCGTCACGTCCTGGGACCAAGTCGAGGTGTCCCTGTTCATCACCCGGCCGCGCAACAACACGCTGCCGATCGCCATGTTCAACTACGAGCAGAACTACCAGGACCCCACGCTCGCCGCGATCTCGGCGATCCTCATCGGGTTTGCGGTCGTGCTGGTGCTGGTGGCGGTTTCGATCCTCAAGACGCAGGAGTACCGGAAGCTGGTCGAACGCGAGTAACCACAGCAGCGGGCGGGAGGGATTACGACAGATGGCCGACAGGTTTCAGATGGGCACGGCGCACGTCGAGGCGGGCACCCTCGGGACCGGATACATCGAGAGCGCGTATTTGCGCGACGGCACGCGCGTCCGGATTCCCCTCGTCATCGTGCACGGCGCGGAGCCGGGACCGGTGCTGTGGGTCGGGTCCACGATCCACGGCGACGAGATCCCGGGATGCGAGGTCATCCGGCGTCTCACCCGGGAACGGCTCGACCCGCGGGCGCTCCGCGGGACGCTGGTCGCCGCCCCGGTGTCGCACCCCGTGGCGTTCCTCACCTCCACCCGGCTGACGCTCCACGACGGCGTCAACATCAACCGCGTGTTCCCGGGGGACCCGAAGGGCACCATCACGCAGCGGATCGCCTATGACCTCTTTCACCAGGGCGTCGCGCGCGCCGACGCGGTCATCGACATCCACTCGAACGCGATCGGCGCCGTGAGCTTCAACATCGTCCGCACGGGCGGCTCGGGGCCGGCGTGGGACGCCCAGTGGACGCTGGCCGACGCGTTCGGCATCAGCGTCGCGGTCGGCCCCGTGGGGCAGCTCGGCCTCGCCGGCACGCTGCAGGACGCGGCGATCGAGCGCGGCAAGCCGGCCTTGACCGTGGAACTCTCCGGCGGGTACGTCTGGGAGGAACCGTCCGTCCGCGCCGGGGTCACCGGCGTGCTGAACGTGATGAAGGCGCTCCGCATGCTCGACGGCGCGCCGGAGCCGCAGACGGAGGTCCAGATCATCCCGGGGCGGCTCACGAACCGCCACTACCTCGTGTGCGACAGGGGCGGACTCGTCCGGCCGCTGCGGCCGCTGGGATCGAAGGTCAAGGCCGGCGAACCGGTGGCTGTGCTCTACGACGTCTTCGGCGAGGCGGTCGAAACGGCTTCGAGCCCCATCGACGGTTGGGTCATCACCTATCCGCTCCACGGGGACCGGACCGCGGTGAGCGGCGATATCGTGGCGTTCGTGTTCGGGACGGCGTAGCGACCGCGCCGCGCGTGGCGTGCGCCGGCATCCGGCGCGCGGCTACCGGAGCGTCCCGTTGAACTCCGCGAGGGGTGTGGCGCCGGGGCAGAGGTCTTCGTCCCGAAGCTGATTCAACGGCTCGTCGACGGTTTCGAGGTGCGCGTGCAGATCCCAGGGGTCGGGGTCCACGTACAACAGTCCCGTGGCGAGCGCGCCGGCCGCGCGGCGCGTCTCAAGATGCAGCATGGCCGCGACACGGTCGTGCGGGTCGTACCCGGGCGTGAGCGAGCGCAGCAGGACGCTCGCGCCGTCCTGCTCGATCACCTCGCCATTCGCCGCCCCGTCAGGCACGGCCGGCGCTCCGCCGCCGCGGCGGACCTCCAACTCGGTGACCGCCTCGTCGTGCGCGCGGACGTAGGTGAAGCTCTTCGTGGACTCGGCGTGGTTGTTGAACGCCACGCACGGTGAGATGCAGTCGATGAACGCCGCGCCGCGGTGGAGGATCGCCGCTTTGATGAGCGGCACCAGCTGCTCCCGGTCCCCCGAGAAGCCCCGCGCGACGAACGTCGCCCCGACCTGAAGCGCCACGGCCACGAGGTCGATCGGTTCGTCGGTGTTGATCACGCCCCGCTTGCTCGGCGACCCCCTGTCCGCGGTCGCCGAGAACTGGCCGCGGGTGAGCCCGTACACGCCGTTGTTCGCGACAACGTACACCATGTTGACGCCGCGGCGCAGGCTGTGCGCGAACTGGCCGAGGCCGATCGACGCCGAGTCGCCGTCGCCGGAGACCCCCAAGTAGATCAGATCGCGGTTCGCGAGGTTGGCCCCGGTCAGCACCGACGGCATGCGGCCGTGCACGCTGTTGAACCCGTGCGAGCTCCCCAGGATGTAGTTCGGCATCTTGGAGGAACAGCCGATCCCGGACAGCTTCGCGATCCTGTGCGGCGGCAGGTCGAGCTCGAAGCAGGCCTGGACGATGGCCGCGGCGATCGCGTCGTGCCCGCACCCGGCGCACAGCGTGGAGACCGCGCCCTCGTAGTCCCGGCGCGTGTACCCCAGCGCGTTCACCGCGGCGGCGGGGTGCTGGAACTTCGGCTTCGACAGGTACGTCATCGCGCCACCGCCTCCCGCTCGGCGACCGCGGCCTCCGCCTGCGCCGCGATCGCCTGCGCGATAAACTTGGCCGTGATCGGCGTCCCATCGTAGTGCAGCACTGGGACAAGCCGCGACGGATCGATGCCGCACTCGTTGACGATCAGCGTCCGAAGTTGGGCGTCCCGGTTCTGCTCGACGATGAACACCTGGTCGTGCCCGGCGATGAACTCCGCGACGGCGGCGGCGAACGGGAACGCCCGCACGCGCAGCGCGTCGAGCGCGATCCCCTGCCGCTCCAGCATCTCGAGGGCCTCCCGCATCGCCGGCGTCGTCGAGCCGTAGTAGATCACGCCGGTCCGCGCCGGCCGGATGGCGGCGCGCACCAGCGGCGCCGGGACGAGCCCTTTCGCCGTCTCGAACTTCCGCATCAACCGTTCCATGTTGTCCACGTACGCCTGGCCGTCCTCGGTATACCGGGCGTACCGGTCCTTCGTCGTCCCGCGGCTGAAGAACGCGCCCCGCGTGGGGTGCGTGCCCGGATACGTCCGGTACGCGATCCCGTCACCGTCGACGTCCAGGTACCGGCCGAACCTCGCCCCGGCGTCCAGGGCCTCCGCGGTGAGGACCTTCCCGCGGTCCATCCGCCGCGCGTCGTCCCAGGCGAGCGGCGCGCACAGCCACTCGTTCATCCCGATGTCCAGGTCCAACAGCACGAACACCGGCGTCTGCAGGCGGTCAGCCAGGTCGAACGACAGCGCGGCGAACTCGAACGCCTCCCGCGGATCCTCGGGGATGAGCAGCACGTGCTTGGTGTCACCGTGCGACGCATACGCGCACGCCAGGATGTCGCCCTGCTGGGTGCGCGTCGGCATGCCGGTGGACGGGCCGGCGCGCTGCACGTCGAAGATCACGGCGGGGATCTCCGCGAAGTATGCGAGGCCGAGAAACTCCTGCATCAGCGAGATCCCGGGGCCCGAGGTCGCGGTAAACGCCCGCGCGCCGTTCCACGCCGCGCCGATCACGACGCCGATGGACGAAAGCTCATCCTCCGCCTGCACGATCGCGTACCGGTGCTTCCCGGTCGCCGGATCGACGCGGTAGCGCCGGCAGTGCCGCGCGAACGCCTCCGCCAGCCCGGACGACGGCGTGATCGGGTACCACGCCGCGACGGTCGCGCCCCCGTAGACACACCCCAGCCCGGCCGCGGAGTTGCCTTCGATGAAGACCCGGTCGCCGAGGCCGGCGCCCCGCTGGACGCGGAACCCGATCGGGCACGGAAGGTTCGCCAGCGCGTAGTCGCGCCCCATGTGGAGCGCGCGCACGTTCGGCGCGACCAGGCGCGGCTTGCCGCCGAACTGTTCCTGCAGCAGCCGCTCGATCTCGGGCACGTCCATGTCGAGCAGGGCCGAGAGCGCGCCCACGTACATGATGTTCCGGAACAACTGGCGCTGGCGCGGATCCGTGTACTCGCGGTTGCACATCTCGGTCAGCGGCACGCCGAGCAGGGTGATGTCGTCGCGCACCGACCCGCGCTCGAGCGGCTTCGACGAGTCGTACAGCAGGTAACCGCCGGGCTCCAGCCCGGCCACGTCCTCGTCCCACGTCTGCGGGTTCATCGCCACGAGCAGGTCGAACCCGCCCCGCCGGCCGAGGTGCCCGTCGCCCGACACCCGCACCTCGAACCACGTCGGCAACCCTTCGATGTTCGACGGGAAGATGTTGCGCGGGCTCACCGGCACGCCCATCCGAAGAATCGCCCGGGCGAACAGCCGGTTCGCGCTCGCGGACCCGGATCCGTTGACGTTTGCGAACCGCACCACAAAGTCGTTAACGGCCGTCATTTCCGTCCACACGCGTCCGCGTGCGCCACCTCCAGCAAGAACTTCTGCATGTCCCACGCGCCGGTCGGGCACCGTTCGGCGCACAGCCCGCAGTGGAGACACACGTCCTCGTCCTTCACCATGACCCTGCCCGTCTTGAGCGCGCCCGAGACGTAGAGGTCCTGCTCGAGGTTCCGCGCCGGCGCCCGCAGACGCGTGCGCAGATCCTCCTCGGCGCCGTTCGCCGTGAAGTTGATGCAATCCACCGGGCAGATGTCCACGCACGCGTCGCACTCGATGCACCGGTCGTCCGTGAACACCGTCTGCACGTCGCAGTTGAGGCAGCGCTTCGCCTCCAGCAGCGCGAGTTGCTGGTCGAACCCGAGCTCGACCTCGACCTTGGGATCGCGGAGCGTCACGGTCTCGGCGCGCAGCGGCACGCGAAACCGCTTGTCCACCGACACCGCGTTGTCGTACACCCACTCGTGCATCCCCATCTTCTGGCTCACGAGCGTGACCATCGGCGCCGGGCGCGCGTGGACGTCCTCGCCGCGGCACAGCTGGTGCATCGAGATCGCCGCCTCGTGGCCGTGCGCCACCGCCCAGATGATGTTCTTCGGCCCAAACGCGGAGTCGCCGCCGAAGAACACGTTCGGGAGCGTCGACTGGAACGTCACCTTGTCGAGCACGGGGAGCCCCCACTTGTCGAACTCGAGCCCGAGGTCGCGCTCGATCCACGGGAACGCGTTCTCCTGCCCGACCGCGATCAGCACGTCGTCGCACGCCATGTGCACCGGCGGCTCGCCGGTGGGCACCAGATCGCGGCGCCCCTTGGCGTCGTACTGTGCCTTCACCGGCTGGAACATCACGCCGGTGAGCCGCCCCTCGTCGTGCGTAAACTCCGTGGGCACGAGGAAGTTCAGGATCTTCACGCCCTCGCGGATCGCATCTTCCTTCTCCCACGGCGACGCCTTCATCTCGTCGAAGCCGCTGCGCACGACGACGCGCACCTCTTCGCCGCCGAGCCGGCGGGAGGTCCGGCAGCAGTCCATCGCGGTGTTGCCGCCGCCCAGCACGATCACCCGCCGGCCGATCTTGCTCACGTGCCCGAACGACACGCTCGACAGCCAGTCGATGCCGATGTGGATGTGCTCCGGCGACGCGTCGCGACCGGGGATGTCGAGGTCGCGGCCGCGCGGCGCGCCCGTGCCGACGAAGATCGCATCGTACCCTTCCGCGAGGAGGGCCCGCAGGCTATCGATGCGCTGTCCGAGCCGGAGCTCGACGCCCATGTCGAGGATGTACCCGACCTCTTCGTCGATGATTGACTCCGGCAGCCGAAACTTGGGGATCTGGGTGCGGATCATGCCGCCCGCCCGTGCATCGCCGTCGAAGAGGATGCACTGGTACCCGAGCGGCAGCATGTCGCGCGCCACCGTCAGCGAGGCGGGGCCGCCGCCGACGAGGGCGATGCGCTTCCCGTTTTTCTCCGCGGGCGCCGTTGGAAGGAGCGGCCGGATCTCCTCCTTGTGGTCGGCGGCGACGCGCTTCAACCGGCAGATCGCGACCGGCTCCTCTTCGACGCGGACGCGGCGGCACGCGGGCTCGCACGGCCGGTCGCAGGTGCGTCCGAGGATGCCCGGGAACACGTTCGACCACCAGTTGACCATGTACGCGTCGGTGTACCGGCCCGCCGCGATGAGCCGGATGTACTCCGGAACCGGCGTGTGGGCGGGACACGCCCACTGGCAGTCCACGACCTTGTGGAAGTAGTTTGGATCCCGGGGATTGGTGGGCTGCAACTACACGCCTCCCTCCCAAACAGTCCTCCGCACCCCGTACCAACCCATCCGGCCTGCGGCGACGTGGGCGCGGCCGTTCAGATCCCTCGTGTTCACGGCACAGCCCTTCAAGTATATACCAATCTATAGTAAGTAGGGTACGCGCCGGGCGCCGGAGGCGCCATCGGGCGTCGATCCGATCCCTCCACGAACGGCTCCGGCGTCCGCGGGACGCCGTCCGGCCGGTGGGGTTGATTTCGAGGCAATCCGGACGACTCCCTGGTCTTTCCCCCCGCCGGCGCGACGATCACCCGGCGCGCGCGATCCTGTCCCGGAGCTCCCGGACCGCGTTCGCGACGTCTTCGCTGCGCACCGGTTCTCCGGGGCCGGCGCGTGCCGTCAGGTCGCGAATCAGCGCTTCCCGCATGTAGGAGCGAAAACCCGGCGGCTGCTCCTCGAGGGCGACGTAGAGCGCCATTCTCGCGGCATCCGGCCAGGTCGTCTCGATCGCCTCGCGCTCGGGACCGAACGCGAAGTCCGGCCGACGGCCGCGGGCCCCCGCCCGGAGCACCGCGGTGGCCTCCACATCCACCGCGCGTCCGTCCAGCACCACGCCGTAGTCACGCTCCGCGGCCTCCCGGCTGACGAGCCCGCGCCGCACGTCCGCGGCGACCGCCTCCGGATCGCGCGCGTGGGGATCGCCGTAGCCCCCGCCGCCCTGCGACAGGAACGTGATCACCTCGCCGGGCTGCAGCAGCAACTCATCGATCTTTCCCGTTGAACGGCTCTCGCCGCGCTCCGTTGTCACTGTCGCGTAACCCAGCGCGCCGGCACCGCCCCCCCGCCGTCCCCACGGTCTGAACTGGATGCGCTCCATGCCGCGGGCCGTCAGCACCGTCTCCGGGGAGAGCACGCGAAGCGCCAGCTCGATGCCCATTCCGCCGCGGTAACGACCCGGCCCGGCGGAGTCGGGGCGAAGACCGTAGTGCTCGATCAACACCGGCATGTCCGTCTCCAGCGTCTCGGCGGGCACGTTCCGCAGAAACC
>DASQGM010000026.1:0-2377 GCA_035632615.1 bacterium
CGGTAAACGTCCCGCCCACGTCAACCCCGACGTTCATAGTGGCTCGGCACGCAGCGCACACCCGTCACGCTTCGTCACGACCGCCGGTCTGCGTCGGAACATATCCCCGTCGCTTGTCGACGACGTTGAGCAGGGGTTCGCCGTGCCGCCAGCGGGCGAAGTTCTCGCGGAACAGCTCCGACAACGCGGCCTGGCAGCCGGCGAAGTCACCCGACATGTGGGGGGAGACGATCACCCCGGCCAGGTCCCAGAACGGATGGTCCGCGGGAAGCGGCTCCTCCGTAAACACGTCCAGCGCGGCACCGGCGATGCGCTTTGAGCGGAGCGCGGCGAGGAGAGCGTCCTCGTCGACGATCGGTCCCCGCCCCACGTTGATGAGCCGGGCGGTCGGCTTCATCCGCGCGAACGCCGCCGCACCGAACATACCCTTCGTCTCTGGGGTCAGCGGCGCGGCGACGGCGACGTAGTCGGCCTCCGCCAGGACGGCCTCCAGATCCCGCGCGGCCACGATACGCCCGAGATCTGGATCCGACGGGCGGGCGGTCCGGGCCGCCCCGATCACGCGCATGCCGAGGCAGCGCGCCAACCGCCCAATCGCCAGGCCGACGCCCCCCGCCCCGACGACGAGAACCGTCTGCCCGCGCAACATCGCGGTCTCGCGGAACTGCCACGCGTGGCGGCGCTGCAGGTCGATCGTCGCGGGCACGTCCTTGACGAACGACAGCATCAAGCCGAGCACGTACTCGCCGATCGCGTGGTCGAACACGCCACGCGAATTCGTCAGGATCACGTCGCTCGACGCGAGCTCGGGGAACAGCACCGTATCGACGCCCGCGGCGGCGACGTGGATCCAACGCAGGTGACGGGCGTGCGCCCAGGCGTCGCGCAACATCGACGATTGAAAGTTCCACACCAAGACGGCGTCTGCGCCGTCGAGCGCGTCCCGCAACTCGTGAAGCGACGCCGCGTACCGAACCACCGCCGCCTCCGCCACCGGTTCGAGGCCGGGCGGCCTCTGCCCGTGCCCGCCGACCAACACGGCGACCACCGGCCTCTGCCGCGGCGCCCCGGGCGTCATGGCGTACGCAGACCGACCACTCGGTAGCCGGCGCTCGTATCGAAGGACACGCCCACGAACACGACGTCCAAGTCGCGTGGATCGGTAATGTGGGGGAGACGCATGAACGTGGCGATGCCGGAGTACCGGGGGCAGAGCACGCTGTCGAGAGGTTGCGGGTGGCTCATCACCGACTCCTTTCGCGCCTACTACCAGCGCGCGAGGCGCACGATGGCGTCGCGGACGCGGTCCACGCTCGGGAGGTACGCTGCCTCCAACGGAGGTGCATACGGGACGGGCGTATCGGGCGCGCCGATGCGGGAGATCGGGGCGTCGAGGGACGTGAAGAGGTGCTCCCCGATGTGGGAGGCGATCTCGGCGCCGAGCCCCCCGCGGAGCCGGTCTTCGTGGACGACGAGCGCACGGTTGGTGCGGGCGACCGACTCCGTGATCGTGTCGAGGTCGAGCGGCAGCAGGGTGCGGAGATCGATCACCTCGGCCTCGATGCCGTCCCGCGCGGCGGCCTCGGCGGCTTCCAGGCAGCGGTGGACCATCATCCCGTACGTGATGACGCTGAGGTCGCGCCCGGGGCGGCGCACCGCGGCCGCGCTCAAGGGAACGAACGTGAGGCCGTCGGCGACCGTGCCGCGCTGCGATCGGTACAGGGCCTTGTGCTCGAGGTAGAGGACCGGGTTGGGGTCGGCGATCGCCGACAGCAACAGCCCCTTAGCGTCCGCGGGCGTCGCGGGGAACACGATCTTCAATCCCGGCGTGTGAAAGAAGTACGCCTCCACCGACTGCGAGTGAAATGGGCCGCCGTGGGTGCCCGCGCCGCAGGGGGCGCGGATGACGAGGGGGACGCAACCGCCAGCGCGGTACGCGGACGTCGCCGCGACGTTGACGATCTGGTTGAACGCGTTGGAGATGAAATCGGCGAACTGCATCTCGGCCACGGGACGCAGGCCGACCAGCGCCGCGCCGACCGCCGCACCGACCACTCCCGCCTCGCTGATCGGCGTGTCGATGACACGCCAAGCGCCGAACTCGTCCAGGAGCCCCTTCGTGAGCTTGAACGCACCCCCGTACACACCCACGTCCTCGCCGAGGACGATCACCGAGGGGTCCGCGCGCATCGCCTGCCGCAGGCCGTCCGCGATCGCCTCCAGGTACGTCATCACGGCCACGGCTGGCCCTCGCAGTACACGCCTCGCTCCAGCTCGGAGGGATCCGGAGGCGGGCTGGCTTCGGCCCACGCCTGGGCCGCCTCGACGTCCGCGAGGGCCTCGGCCCGCATGGCCTCCGCCTGCTCCGCGGTCAGCA
>DASQGM010000027.1:0-20039 GCA_035632615.1 bacterium
CGCGACCATCGTCAGGTGGTCGCCCTTCACCCACTCCCGCACCTGCCACGCACCGGTACCAACCGGCGCGACCGCGGTCCGCTGCGGGGGCGTCGCCGAGTAGTAGCGCGGCTCGAGGATGTAGAGGAAGGTCAGGAACACCGGGAGGATCACGTTCGGCGACTTGAGCACGATGTCGACCGTCGTGGCGCTCTGCACGGCGACCCGCGCCACGCCCGAGCGGGACGGAAAGGGATCGTTGAGGCCCTGCGCGCGCAGCTTCGGGTCGAGCGTCCGCTCGACGGTGAACTTCACGGCGTCGGCGTTGAACGGCTGCCCGTTCTGGAACTTGATCCCCTGGCGCAGCACGAAGCGCCACGTCACCTTGTCGTCCAGGACGCGGTACGATTCCGCGAGAAACGGCACGAGGTTCATCCGCCGGTCGTAGTAGACCAGCGGCTCCATCAGGTTGCTGAGCACGTTCCCCATCACGCCGGACTCGCCGAAGTGCGGGTCCAGCGTCTCCGGGTCCACGCCCTGCATCACGACCACCGGCGTTCCCTCGGCGCCGGCCGCGCGGTCCCGCGCGTCGAGCAGGCCGCCTGCCGCGAGCGCCAGCCCCCCCGCGAGCGTTCGACGGATCATTCCTCGTCGCGTGATCGGTGCTCCCCTGCTCATGCGCGTTCCCTCCCCTCGAGCTCGCGCGCCCGATCCAACCCTACCACGACACGATCCGGCAACCCCGTGCGGCCAGATCCTCGTCGGTGTTGACGAGCGGGCTCAGGTCGTTCCGCGCGATGTGCTCGAGCCACGACTGCTCTTTCGCCTGGCGCGCGCGGACGGCTTCCAGCACGGCGGCGGCGTCCTCACGCGGTACCACCACAACGCCGTCGTCGTCCCCGAGCACGATGTCGCCCGGCCGGACGACGACGTTCCCGCAGGCGACGGCCGCGTTGATTTGCCCTGGGCCCTCCTTCGTGGGTCCGGCCGGCGTGAGCCCGGTCGCGAACACCGGCAGCCCGACCCCGCGGGTCTGCGTTACGTCCCGCACCAGACCGTCGGTCACGACTCCCGCGATGCCCCGCCGCACCGCCATCGTGGACATGATGCCGCCCCACACCGAGAGGTTCGCCTCACCGTCGCTCGAGATCACCAGCACGTCGCCGGGCTCGGCCTCCTCGATCGCCTTCATCGCCATCAAGTTGTCTCCGGGCCTGGCCTTCACCGTCATCGCAACCCCAAGCAGCGGCGGCATCGGTTGGTAGATCGGCTTGACGCCGTAGTGCATCGTCAAGTGCCGTCCCTGCACGTCCGACACGTTTGCCGCGGGCACCCCGCGGAACGCCTCGACGAGCGCCCGATCGGGTCGAACGACGCCGCCCCGGTACAGCACGAAGCCCGGCCGCTGCGGCCGCGCGCTCGACGATGGCGACGCCGCTGCCCCCGTTCGCTCACGCCGGTCCGTCATGTCGGATTCCCCGCGCCTGTGGTCATTGCCGCCTCCTTGTGCTGGTTCCCGTCGATCTCGCCGTCCTTCGGTAGCGACGAGACGAGATCGCCGTGCCCTCGCCGGATGTGCTCGCGCATCAACTGTTCGCCGCGAGGGGCGTCGCCGGCGCGGATCGCCTCAAGAACGCCCCGATGCTCGCTGATCGCGCGCGCCTGTTTGCCCGGCAACCGGTAGGTCCGATGGGAGAGAAACGACAGGCGCAGAAACTGAGCCCACAGTGGCTCCATGATCGCCCTCAGCCGCTCGCTTCCGCTCGCGGCGACGAGCGCCCGATGAAACGCCTGGTTGTACTGAACCGAGCCGCTCAGATCGACGCTGTTGCTGTCGGAGAAGCGCGCCTCCATCCCTTCCTGCAGCGCCAGCAACTCGGCAAACTGGGGGCCACCCGGACGCTCGGTCACCAACCGGACCACGAGCGGCTCGAGGTACTCCCGTACCCTGTAGATTTCGTCGATGTCCTGGCGGGTCAGCGCCCGCACCATCGGCGTCCGGTGCAGATCCGCCTCAACGAGGCCGTCCTTCGCGAGGTGCCTCAGCGCCTCACGCACCGGCGTCTTGCTGACCCCCATCTGTCTGGCGATCTCGTCCTCGTAGAGCTTGCTTCCATCTGGAACGCGGCCTGACGCGATCGCTTCCACGAGCGACTCATACACCAAGTCGCCGAGACGCCTCGCCGGGACGCGCCCGAACGTCATGGAGCTCATGATCCCTCCGGTGGTCCAATATCTCAAATCTCACGCAGGATATTTCACATTTCGTTATGAACCTCCTTCTGTAGCGTACAGGGCGTCAGGCGCACGACGAGGCGGGCCGGGAGGCTGCGTGAGGAGGCGACGCGTGGCAGGAATCGACAAGCATGCGACGACTCGCGAAGGGACGCCTTCTCAGCCGGCCGGGGTCCATATCACGCGGCGCGCGCTGTTGAGGCAAGCCGGGATCACCGGAGCCGCGGTCGCCGCGGGGATCTGGCTACCCGGGGGACGCCTGGAAGCGGCAGCGTCCCGCGACGAACTCCGGATCGCGACGTACCAGGATATCAGCCAGCTCGACCCGCTACTGACGAACGACACTCCGTCGTCCGCCGTGTACGATCAGCTCTACGATCGGCTGCTGCTCCCCGACGAGCAGATGCGCCCGGTGCCGGTGCTGGCGGAGCGCTACACGAGCTCGCCGGACGCCAAGGTGTGGACGTTCGCGCTGCGGAAAGACGTGCAGTTCCACGACGGCGGCCACCTCACCGCGGACGACGTCGTCTTCTCGCTTGCCCGCATCCTCGATCCCGCAAACGCGTCGCAGAAGCGGATCCAGATCGACATGATCGACCACGTCGAGGCCACCGATCCATACACGGTTCGCATCACGCTGAAGTATCCGTACAGCCCGTTCCCCGCCGCGATCGCGTTACAGAACGTCGTGAGCAAGTCCGCGGTGCAAAAGGCCGGCGGCCAGTTCACGAAGCACCCCGTTGGGTCCGGACCCTGGCAGTTTGTGGAGTGGGTCCCGAACGACCACGTGACGCTCGCGCGCAATCCGCGCTACTGGGGCAAGAAGACCGGCGTCGCCAGGGTCGTCTTCCGCCCCGTTCCCGAGGCGTCGACCGCCGCGGCCGACCTGCTGTCCGGCGGCGTGGACATCGTGCAGAGCGTCACCGCCGGCACGCTCGCGGAGCTGCGCAGTTCACCGGACATTCAGATCGGCACGACCCCCGGCACGTCCTACGGCTACGTGGGCTTCCGGGTGGTCCGGCCGCCGTTCACCGACGTCCGATTCCGCGAAGCGGTGTACCGCGCGTGGAACGTGGACGCGACCGTGAAGGCGGTGTTCCCGCCCGAGGTGGCCCGGCGCGCGTACGCGTGCATCGCGCCGCCGATCTGGCCGGACGACACCGGCTATCTCCAAAGCCACGCGCTCGCGCCGGACCCCACCCGCGCGAAAGCGCTGTTCGACCAGCTCACCGCGTCCGGCGTCATGCCCCGCGGTTACACGATCAAGGTACTCACGATCCCGGACTACCGCCAGAAGATGTTCGAGGTGCTGGTCACGAGCCTCCAGCAGCTCGGCGTGCAGGCGAGCTTGCAGGTCACGGACCTTGCCACGATGCTGAGGCTCCTGACCACCGACGAGAACTACCTCTTCAGCCTCGTCGGCGGCGGAGGCGCTCCGGACCCCGACCAAACCATGTACTGGCTGTTCCACACCGGCGGGCCCCACGCGACGTTCATGAACATCAAGGATCCACAACTGGACGCCCGACTCCTGCGCGCGCGCCAAGCCACGGGCCAGTCCGCGCGCTCGCACCTGTACACGGACATCCAGCGGTACGTCCTGCTGGAGAAGATCTACCAGATCCCCGCGTACTTCCTGAACAACACCAACGCCTGGACCAAGAAGGTCCAGGGCTTCCGTCCGTCGCTGATCCAGCGCTGGAACCTGGACACGCCCTGGGCGAACGTCAGCCTCGCCGGCTGACGACCGGATGCCGCGCCGGAAACGCAGGACCTCGTGGCCGCGCACGCGCTGAAGCGCCTCGCCGAGGCCGTGCCGACCCTGATCGGCGCGTCGATGCTGGTTTTCGCACTCATCCATCTCGTGCCGGGGGACCCCGCGGCCGTGTACCTGGGCCCCGACGCGCTGGCCTCCGACGTCGCGACGCTTCGACACCATCTCGGGCTAGACCGGCCGCTCGCGGCCCAGTACTGGCTGTATCTCACCCACGCGCTCGCGGGCGACCTCGGCCGTTCCTACACCTACAAGGCGCCGATCTTGTCGCTGATCCTCGGCGCGCTGCCGAACACCCTGGAGTTGAGCGCCGCCGCCCTCCTGTTTTCGCTGGCGCTGGCGCTGCCGCTCGGGATCGCGGCGGCGCTCCGACCGCAAACCGCCCTGGACTACGCCAGCACGACCGTCGCCGTGGCGGGCGTCGCGGTGCCGGTGTTCTGGCTCGCGATCATGCTGATCTTCGTATTCGCGGTGCGGCTACACTGGTTGCCGGCGTCGGGCCGCGGCGGACCGCCGTGGACCGCAGAAGGACTCGCCCACCTCGCGCTGCCCGCGCTGTCGCTCGGGTTGGGGCTCACCGCCTCCACCGCGCGGCTGGCCCGCGCATCCATGCTCGAGGTCCTCGACGAAGAGTACGTCCGGACTGCCCGGGCGAAGGGACTCCGGCCTCGTGCGGTGACGCTCCACCACGCGCTGCGGAATGCGCTGATCCCGATCGTCACGAACGTGAGCCTCCAGGTCGGGATCCTGCTCGGCGGCGCGTTCCTGACTGAAACGGTGTTCGCGTGGCCGGGGATCGGCCGGCTGGCGGTCGACGCGATGGTTCGGCGTGACTATCCGCTCCTGCAGGGCGTGCTCCTGATCACGATCGTGTTCTTCATCCTCGTCAACCTGCTGGTCGACCTCGTGTACCCGCTGCTCGACCCGAGGATTCGGTGAACGATCCCGCAGCCCGACCGCGCGCCGCCCGGGCCACACCTCCCTCCGAGCGGCGCGTCTCGCCCGGGTGGGACCGGTTTCGGCGCAACCGACTCGCGGTGGGCGGCGCGGTATTTCTCGCCGTGCTCGCCCTCGCGTGTACGGCCGCCCCGTTGCTCACCCGCTACAGCCCGGTCGCGATGACGCTCGACCAGCCGTACCGGCCGCCCGGCGTCGCGCACCCGCTTGGGACCGATACGCTCGGCCGCGACGTGTGGAGCCGCATCGTGTTCGGCGGACGGTTCGACCTTGGCCTCAGCGTGCTGGCGGTGCTGCTCGCTACGAGCGGTGGCGTGTGCATCGGTCTCGTCTCGGGATACGCCGGGGGCGCGCTCGACGACGCGCTGATGCGGATCGTGGACGTGCTCCTCGCAATCCCGGACCTGCTGCTCGCGCTCGCCCTCGTGGCGTTCATCGGCCCAAGCCTGACTAGCGTTGTGCTGATCCTCGCCTTCAGCCGAATGCCGCGATACGCGCGGCTGGTCAGGGGATCCGTCCTCGGCCTGAAAAAACTCGAGTTCGTCACGGCGGCCACGGTGCTCGGCGCCTCGCGGGCGCGGATTCTCGTGCGGCACCTGGTTCCCAACCTGACCGGCCCGATCAGCGTGTACAGCACGCTCGACCTCGGCGGCGTCATCGCCGCGCTCGCAGGGTTGAGCTTCGTCGGCGTCGGCATCCAACCCCCGGCGGCGGAATGGGGGCTCATGTTGACCGACGCCCGCCAGAACCTGGTGCTGGCGCCGTGGACCGCGGTATTTCCCGGCCTCGCGATCACGCTGTGCATCATCGCATTCAACTTCGTGGGAGACGGCGCGCGCGACGCCCTGGACCCGCGGACGCGCCGGCGGACGAGGTAGCGGAGCGCGCGCGCACGAATCAAGAGAGTGTTCCCCCAGGCGATCTCAACGCAGCGGAGGTGGAAGGATGGCGTGCCGCGTGTTTATCTCGGCGGACATCGAGGGCGTCGCCGGTGTCGTCACTAGCCTGCAGACGTCCGACACCGCGCGACAGTACCAAGAAGGCCGGGAGCTGATGACCGACGAGGTCAACGCCGCGATCGCCGGCGCGTTCGACGGCGGCGCGACGGACGTCGTCGTCTGCGACAGCCACGCCGCGATGCAAAACTTGATCCCCACGCGACTGGACGAACGGGCCGTGCTCGTACGCGGCGCGATGCGCGACTCGCTCCAGATGGAAGGGATGGACAGCTCGTTCCACGCGGTGTTCATCACCGGCACCCACGGGCGCGCGGGCACGGCCGACGCGGTGATCGACCACACGTGGAACGGCGGGACGATCTACAACCTCCGCATCAACGGGCGGGCGGTGAACGAGGCTGAGCTGAACGCGCTGGTCGCCGGACGGTTCGGCGTGCCCGTCACGCTCGTCACCGGCGACGAGGCCACGCTCGCGCAGACGCGCGAGACGCTGGCGGAGACGATCATGGTACCGGTGAAGGCGGGCCGGGGGCGGGGCGTCGCCGCGAGCCTCCATCCCAAGGAGGCGTGCCGCCGGATCCGCGCCGGCGCCGCCGAAGCGGTTCGGAAACGGGGGCAGATCCCGGTGCCCGCGGTGCCGGCGCCGCTGGTGATGGAGATCGACTACAACCGCACGGACATGGCGCAGACCGCCGCGCTCGTCCCGGGCGTGACCCGGATCGCCCCGCGCACCGTGCGCGTGGAGGCCGATCCCGACACGATGTTCCGCATCCAGGAGTTGATCGTGTACCGGCTCCGGCACGAGCTGTAACGGCTGCGCGCGTACGGCGGCCCGGCGAAGATTCGATTCCACAGGAGGGACGGCACGATGCGTCTTGGTGAGATGACATGGACCCAGGCCCGCGAGGCGGTCGAGGCGGGCGTCACAGCGGTTCTGCCGCTCGGCTCGATCGAAGAACACGGCCCGCACAACGTGATCGGCGACTATCTCGCCTGTGACAAGATCACCGCGGCGGCGACCGACCAGACGGGCGATGTCATGGCGCCGGTGATGCCGTTCGGCTACTCGGAGTACTTTCGCAACTACGCCGGGACGATCACGATGCGCGCCTCGACCCTGGCCGCCGTCGTCACCGATGCGGTGGACTGCCTACTGCATCACCACTTCCGGAGGGTGGCGATCTTCAACGGCCATTCGGGCAACGCGAGCGTGCTCAACCTCGTGACGCGGCGGTTTCGCCGGACGCGCGGGATCGTGATCCCCACGCTCAACGTGCTCGGGCTCACCCAAACCCCCGAGGTGATCGAGCGCGTCTACGGCGGCAAAATCGGGCTCGGCCACGGCGGCGAGCCGATGGGCTCGCTCATGATGCACGTCGCGCCCGGCCGCGTCCAGATGCACCGGGCGGCCGAGTGGGGCCGGCGGGAGGTATTCGGGTGCCCCACCGAAGGCCTCGACACGATCCGGGTGGATGGCATCCGAGTCAGCGTGCCGCTCGATATGGAGGACGTCACGCCGCCGACCGGTAGCCTGTCCGATCCAACGCCGGCCACGCCGGAGCGAGGAAGGCAGTTGTTCGAGAACGCCGTCACCGGGTGCGTCACATTCTTGAAATGGTTCCGGAACGTGGATCCGTACCTCGGGACCGGCGCGGAGCCTGGGACCTAGCTGTTCGCGCGGCAGGACCGCCACAGCCGTCGGCCGCGCTCAACCCGGCTGAGGCGTCGGGATCGTGACCATCACCTCGCTGGCGCCCGGCGCTCCTGGCGGCGCCGGTGAGCCGGCGGGCCCGGGGGCCGGTTCGGCGCCCCATCCCGCGGGTCGCTCGTGGGTCGCCCGGATGAATGCGTCCCGAAAGATCAACCGCCAGTTGGAGCGCGGGCGCCCTCGCTGGACCCGGGTGCTCTCCGGTCCGAGCGACCGAAGCACGCGCAGGCACGTGAACAGCGGATGGGGATCGAACACCAGCCTGGGTAGGAACGGCGGGTCGTCGATCCCCGTCTCGGCGCGCCAGCGGACGACGATCCGTGCCGGCGGCTCAACGAGCCAGTGTTCGTACTCGGTCCTGAGCCAGGTCACGACCCCGGTAACACGCCGCGAGGACAGGCCCACCAGCGTGAGGCCGTGGGCGAAGTAGAGATCGCACAGCGACCGTTCGTCCAGGTAGCGAAAACTGCCCCGCCCGCGTCCCTCCCGGGCGGGGCACACGGCGCCGACCCGGATGAACTCGTGGAGTCCGCGCGGCGGGATGCCCCACACCGCGCAGACCTCCTGGACCTTGCCCACCTGCATCAGCATGGTCGATCGATCGGCGGCCGCATCGGATGCTTCAACTCCATTGGAGAGTGCGGCAACCCCACACCGGCGTCAAGTAGCAGCGTCCGGGCGTCCCGCGGAAGCCTTGCAGGATACGGCGCGGCGCCTCACGGTAAACTCTTGGCATCGGTAAAGCGGTGGCGGTACCCGGGAAGAACGCCAAGGGGGCGGGACGACCGGGCGCGCGGCGCCTACGCTGGCTGACGGGGATCCAGCGCGTCCCGCAAACCGTCGCCGACCATGTTGAAGGCCAGCGTCACGACGAGGATCGCCACGCCGGGAATGATCACAAGCTGCGGGCTGCTAGTGATGTAGTTCCGCCCGACGCTGAGCATCGCGCCCCACTCGGCCGTCGGCGGTTGAACCCCGAGCCCGAGGAAGCTGAGGCCGGACGCCGTGAGGATCGCCGTGGCGAGCCGCAGCGTCGCCTCCACCACCAGCGGTGACAGGATGTTCGGAAGCACGTGCCGCGCCATGATCACCCGCTCGCTCGCCCCGAGCGCCCGCGCCGCCTGCACATAGGTCTCCTGCCTGATGAGCAGCGTGGACCCCCGCGCGATCCGCGCAAACGGCGGGATCGAGTTGATCCCGATCGCGATGATCACGTTCACGAGGCCGACGCCGAGTGCCGCGATGATCGCCACCGCCAGCAGGAAGCCGGGCATCGCGAGCAGCACGTCCATGATCCGCATGATCACGGTGTCGCCGGTCCCCCCACGATAGCCGGCGACGATCCCGAGGGCTGACCCCGACGCGAAAGCGATCGCAACCGCGGCCACGGTGATCAACAGCGTGTCGCGGCCGCCCCAGAGGAGCCGGCTCAGGATGTCGCGACCCAGTTCGTCGGTCCCGAGCAGGTGGGCCGCCGACGGCGCGGCGGTCGGGTGGACCACATCGAGCGCGATGGGGTCGTAGGGCGCCAGCCACGGCGCCGCGGCGCTCACCGCGATCGCGACTACCAGGACCGCGAGCCCCGCGACCGCGGCGCGGTGTCGCGCGAACTGCCGGAGCGCCCGCGTCCCCGGGCTGACGAGCGCCGGGAGCGCCGGCGCCGCGACGGCCATCAGTCGAACCGGATCCGGGGATCGACGTACGCGTAGAGTAAATCGACCGCGAGGTTGACGACGATGAAGGTGACCGACAGCACCATGACCGCCGACTGCACGACCGCGACGTCGCGGGAGCGAATGGAATCGACGATCAGCCGGCCAAGCCCGGGACGGGCGAACACGGTCTCGGTCAGCACGGTCCCGCTGAGCAGGTACCCGAGCTGGAGCCCGACGACCGTGATGATCGGGATGACCGCGTTGCGAAATGCGTGGCGCATCACCACGGCCCAGCGCGTCACCCCCTTGGCCCGCGCCGTGCGCAGGTAGTCCTGCTGGAGGACGTCGAGCATCGCCGAGCGCGCCTGGCGGGCGATGATCGCCGTCGACGCGGATCCCAGCGTGAGCGCCGGCAGGAGGAGTTGTGCGAACGTCCCGGCACCCGTGCTCGGCAGCCACCGCAGCCCCACGGAGAAGACCATCATGAGCATCAGCCCGAGCCAGAAGATCGGCATCGAGACCCCGACCGCCGCGGCCAGCGACGCCGCGGCGTCCCAGATCGTATGCTGATGCGTGGACGCGGTCAGGCCCGTCGCGAGCCCGATCGCCACGGCGATCACCATCGCGGCGGCCGCGAGCTCGGCCGTCGGCCGGGCGCGGCTCGCGATCTCATACGTCACCGGCCGGTGGGTCACCGCCGATCGCCCAAGATCGAGCCGCGCAAGTCTCCCCAGCCAGCGGGCGTACTGCACGTACACCGGCTGGTCGAGCCCGAGCTGCTGGCGGATCGCCTGCACGTCCGCCGCGGTCGCGTCGGTGCCGGCCATCACCAGCGCCGCGTCGCCCGGGATCAGCTTCAGCAGACCGAAGACGATCACCGACACGCCGAGCAACACCGGGACAGCCCATGCCAGCCGCCCGGCGATGTGGCGGAACATGACGCTACCGGAACGGGCTCACGTTCGGCGCAACACGCCGGGCACGAAGTCCCCGCTCGGCAATACGACGAACCCCTTGGCGCCGGCCCGCGCGCCCCAGAGGTTGACCAGCTGAAAGAGGTAGATGAGCGGCTGGTCCTGCCAGACGAGCGCCTGCGCGTGCTTCAGAATCGGAAGGCGCTTCGCCTGATCGAACATGCTGCGCTCCTCGTCGAGCAGCCGGTCCACCTCGGGGTTGGCGTACCCGGTGCGCTGCTGCGTGCCGGGTACGTTCGTCGCGGCGGAATCGTACATCCGGTACAGGTGGTAGTCGATGTACGGACTGCTCTTCAACAGCGATGTCATGGCGCCGGGACGCGCGTCCGGATCGGATGAGCTTCCCGCCAGCAGCGTCGCGAAGTCCATCTGGTGCACCGTGGTGCGGACGCCGAGGTTCGCCCAGTACCCCTGGACCGCTTGCACCACCTGCAGGTCGCCGGCCCAGCGGCCGGCGGTGATGTTGATCGTGAGATCCATGCCCCCGCCGTACCCCGCCGCCGCGAGCAGCTGCCGCGCCTGGTTCGGATCGTAGGCCACCGGCGTGAAATCGAAGCTGCCCCAAAGACCCGGGATCCCGGGGCTGCTGAGCGGCTTGGCGAATCCCTTCATGATGCCCTGAATGATCGCGTTCTTGTCGATCGCCATGTTGAGCGCGCGGCGGACGCGGACATCCTTGAGCGGCGGCTTCGTGTCGGCTGGTTCGAGCTCCGCGATCGTCTGCGCGGGTGTCGCGTAGACGACCAGCCCGGACTCCCGGCGCAGCGCGTCCATGTCCGTAGGCGGCAGGTCCTGGACCACGTCGGCCTCGCCGGTCTTCAACACGACCACCCGGGCAGCCGACTCCGGGATCGGACGGTAGAGGAACCGGCGGACCCGCGGGCTCGGCCCCCAATAGGTGGCGTTGAGCGACGCAGACACGTGGTCGTTCGGCACCCATTCCTCGAACACAAACGGACCGGTGCCGACCGGGTGGCGCCCGAAATCCTGACCGTAGGTCTTCAGCGCCGCGGGGCTGACGATCTTCGCCGAACCGTCCGCCATGAGCAGCGGGAAGTCCGGGTTCGGCGGGTCGGTGACGAACCGCACCGTGTGCTCATCGGGCGTCAGGACGTCCTTGATGAGCAGGTAGTTGCCGCGCCGCGTGGCGGGCGTGTTCCGATCGAGGATATGCCCGATCGTCGCCTTCACCGCGTCGGCGCCGAACGGCGTCCCGTCGTGAAACCGGACGCCGGAGCGCAGCGTAAACGTCCAGATCCGTCCGCCGCCGCTGGACGTCCACGACGTGGCGAGCGCGGGCTGGATCTGGCCCTTGTCGTTCCACTGTACGAGGCCCTCGAACATCGCGTTGACGATGGCCTGAAACGGACCGGTCCCCACCGCCGGGTCGAGACTGTTGGGTTCGGTCCCGTCCACGACGACGAACGTGGCGTCTCGTCCCACCGGCGACGACGACGCGGCACGGGCGGTGGACGAGAACAGGAGGGACGGTGCCGCCACGGCGCCCGCGGCCAACGCGGCCGCTCCGGTCCGTACCGCTGCCTGCTTCAGGAGCTCGCGACGCCGTATCCGCTTCATCCCGTGGTTCGCCCCCCCTCACTCGCTCCACCGCATGCTACGCTGCCCCGCCGTCGCCCGACGCCGCGGCTTCCGGCGCGGGCGCGGTCGCGCCGCGCGGCTTGAACCCATAGAGTTCCGCGGCGGTGTCGTGGAAGATCCGGCGCTGCAGGTCGGCCGCCAGCCGCGGGAACGCGTCCGCCGGGGAGTCGAAGTCCCAGTGCGGGTAGTCCGACGCGAACATCAGCGTCCGTTCCGCGCGATTCCACGTGAACACTTCCAGCAGGTGCGACGGCTGATCCGGCTCCTCGAGCGGCTGGGACGTGAACCGCACGTGCTCCCAGACGTACTCGCTCGGCGGCTTCCGCACCCACGGCGTCTGGTCCCGAAGCCCCCGGTAGTCGGCGTCGAGCCGCCACAGGAACGGCGCCAGCCAAGCGTATCCTCCCTCGATGAACACGACGCGCAGCTTCGGGAACTTCTCGAACACGCCCTCGAAGATCAGGCTCGCGAGGTGGGTCATGTAGCCCTGCGGCCGCACCTGGCGGTTCTCGACGTAATAGGAGCCGTAGCCCGCCACCGACGGCTGCCCGTTGATGCCGGTGCCCTCGCTGCCGGTGTGGAGCGCGAACGGGAGGCCAAGCGCCTCGCACGCCTCGAAGATCGGATGGTAGTACCGGTTTCCGTACGGGAGCCGGGCACCGTTCGCCACGAGCACCTCGACGATGCCCGGATGCGGACCGATACGCTCGATCTCCTTGACGGCCTGCGGCACGTCCTGCGTCGCGATCAGCATCGCCCCGCGGAGCCGCGCGTCCGCGGCGAGCCAGTGCTCGATCACGAACTCGTTGTATGCGTGCGCGAGCGCCGCCGCGTAGTCGGCGTCCGGCAGGGTGCCGAGCGGCCGCAACTCCTGGCCGAGCAGGACCGCGTACTCCACGTTGTACTTGTCGAGCAGCTGCTCCCGCACGAGCTCGATGCTGGACCCCGCGTAGCCTTCCTTCGGCCAGGAGTCCGCACGGTACCCTCGGTCGCCCCCGTTCAGGTAGCCGCCGCCCGGCATGTTGATGCCCCACTGCTTCACGTCCTCCCGATAGACACGCGGCAGATAGGGCATGAGCTCACTCATGCTCCGGTCCTTGAAACGGTTGTGCACGTCACAGTCGATGATCGGCAGACGTGCGGCCGTCCCCATTGCGCGTCCCTCCTTCGCCCCCGCAGCCGGGTCCCGGCCGCCGGTCAGGCGTGCAGGATCACCAGATCGCCTTCGGTGGTCACCGGAAACGTCTCGAGGGTCACGTCCTCCGGCTCCACCCGTTCCACCGTAACGTCGTAGGTCTTGACCCGCATGCGATGGGGGTTGAAATAGGTGCGCCCCGTCTCGATCTCGAACTCCCAACCGTGCCAGGGGCACTGGATGATCTCGTCGTCACGCGCGTAGACACGCTCGTACGGTTTCCCCGGAAGCGTCGTCCCCTTGATTTTTCCGAGGCACAGCGGCGCCCCCTGATGGGGGCACCGATTCCGCAACGCGAAGAACCGGCCTCGGATGTTGAACACGCCGATCGACCGGCCGTCGACGACCACCACCTTGCGGCTGCCGGGCGGCAACTCGGCCACACGCCCTACCACGCATCGCGACATCGAGGCGCACCCGCGGACCAGGCCAACGAGTAAGTAGCTCCCTCTACGCGAACAGGTTCGGCGAATCCTCTCCACCGGTGGGATCGCCACGGCCGCGCGGCGAACCCACCGTCGTGGGGCCGGCGCGGGCATGCTCGACCGCGCGCCCGGAGGACGAGCGTGCCCGCCGACGCATTGACCGCCCGTGGACCGTACAACTCGCTGACGGACGTCGCCGGCGTGCGCGTCGGCCACGTCACCCTCATGGCGGGGGACGGCCCCCTCGTGCCCGGACGCGGCCCCGTGCGGACCGGCGTGACCGCGATCATCCCGGGAGACGACGTCCTGCGGGGGAAGTTCGTCGCCGGGGTCCATGTCATCAACGGCTTCGGCAAGGCGACGGGCATCCCGCAGGTGGAGGAGATGGGGCGCCTCGAGACGCCGATCTTGCTGACCAGCACGCTGTGCACGTGGCGCGTCGCCGACGGCGTGGTGGACTACCTGTTGCAACGTCACCCCGAGATCGGCCGAACCGCGCCCACGTGCAACGTCGTGGTCGGCGAGTGCAGCGACGCGCGCCTCAACGACATGCGCGGCCGGCACGTGCGCGCCGAGCACGCCGTCCAGGCGATCGAGACCGCAACGGACGAACCGGAACCGGAAGGCACAGTCGGCGCCGGCACCGGCATGGTCTGCTACGGCTTCAAAGGAGGGATCGGATCGGCCTCTCGCCGCGGCCGCTCCGAGGCGCTCCGCCGCGACGTGACCGTGGCCGGCCTCGTGCTGGCAAACTTCGGGCGGCGCCCGTCGCTCCGGATCCACGGCTGCCCGGTCGGCGCGCTGATCGGGGAACCGCCCACACCCGGCGCCGCGGGGCCCGCCGAGCGGGATCGGCCCGACCCGTCCGCCGGCTCCGCCGATCCGGGCAGGGGCGGCTCGGTCATCGTGATCCTCGCGACCGACGCGCCATTGACCTCCCGCCAGCTCACCCGCGTGGCGCGGCGGGCCGCCGCGGGGCTCGCGCGCACGGGATCGGTGTACCACCACCACAGCGGGGACTTCGTGCTCGCCTTCAGCACGGCTCGCGCGTACCCACCGTATCTCGCGGACGAGGGAGATCTTATCAATCCGTTCTTCGAGGCCGCCGCCGATGTCACCGAGGAGGCCGTGATCCGCGCGCTGCTGTGTGCCCGCCCCATGACCGGCCGCGACGGCTACCACGTGGAGGCGCTGTCGGCCGCGCGTCTCCGCGCGGTCTGGCGCGACTGGCACGCGGGCGGCGACGGCGGAGGGCCCGAGGCCCTCGACCTCCGGGCCCTGGCGGGGCCGGGGCTCCCGGAGTAACGCGAAAAGGAGCGACTGACGATGCGCATCACGGCGATTGAAGCGATCCCGGTCTCGGTCCCGAAGAAACATCCGTCCACGAGCGCGCTGGGGACGTTCGACAGCGCGCAGTCCGGGATCGTCCGGGTGCGCACCGACGCGGGCGTCGAGGGCGTCGGCGAGATCTCGATTCTCTGGCACGGCGGCGGGGCGGCGCTGTGCCGGGACGTCACCGACCGGCTCGGGCCGGCACTCGTCGGCGACGACCCCCGGCAGATCGTGCGCATCCACGCCCGACTCGAGCAGCTCTGCCAGTTCGGGTACCACACGCAGCCGGTGCGGGCCGCGCTGGACATGGCGCTGTACGACGCGGTGGGGAAACATCTCGGCGTCCCGGTGTACGCGCTGCTCGGGGGCAAGGCGCGCGATCGCATCGACCTGTCGATGTCGATCCACATGGCCCCGCCCGACGACATGCTCGCGCAGACGGCGCGGTTCGTCGAGGCCGGGTTCCGCACGGTCAAGGTCAAGGTCGGGATCGACCGCGACGCCGATGCCGCGGTCGTCCGGACGATCCGCCGGACGTTCGGCGACCGGTTGCAGATCCGCGTCGACGCCAACATGGGATGGCGCAGCCCGAAGGACGCCCTCGAGATGATCCGGCGGCTGAACGAGCACCGCATCCTGTCTGTCGAGCAGCCGCTGCCTCCGCAGCACCTCGAGGGCCTGGCGTTCATCCGCGCGCACTCGGAGGTCCCGGTGATGGTCGACGAAAGCGTGTGGCCGCCGACGGATGCCTGGCGGGTGATCCAGGCGGGCGCCGCGGACATCATCAACGTCTACGCCGTGGAGAGCGGCGGACTCTATCCCTCGCTCAAGATCTTCCACCTGGCCGACCTGGCGGGGATCGAGTGCGCGATCGGCAGCATGCCCGAGTTCGGGTTCGGCACGGCGGCACAGGCCCACCTCGGCGTCGCGGTGCCCACGCTCCGGCACCCGAGCGACGTTGCCGGTGCCTGGTACCAGGGGGATGACCTGATCCGCGAGCCCCTCAGGATCGAAGACGGCTACGCGTACCCTCCGGAAGGACCGGGGCTCGGCGTCGAGGCGGACTGGGACAAGATCGAGTTCTACCGCGTGGACGCGTAGCCCGTGATCGCCGTCAAGATCACGATCCTGGGGTTCGCGATCGCGGCGATCGCGTGCGGCTGGATCGTCACCCTGGCGAAGCTCGCAAGCCGACGGGACCGGCGCTAGCCGAGCGTCCCGCGACGCCCCTCGCAGCGACCGCGCACCCTCCCTTTCCCCGCGCGGGGCGGCGGCGCCTCGCGCGGGGTGTTCTTGAGGAACCGGACGAGTACGTTCCGCGTAATCCGGGAAATCGCCGGGTCTACCAGCAACGACGCGCAGTAGGTGATGGAGCCCACGGAGAAGACCGCGCCCCCGGTGGCGGTCTCGTAGTACGTCATCTCGGAGCCCCCGTCGTCGGGGTTGATCCCCTTGGCCAGAAGCCTCGTGCCCGCCGGCGAGAACCGGCTCATCTTGTCGGTCTCGTGCCCCGACGCGCCGCCGGGCACGCGCTCGTGCAGGCTGGCTTCGCCGAACAGATCGCCGTCGCGCAGGCCCGTTTCCGCAAACGCCCAGTGCGCCGCGTCGACGGCGCGGTACGGTGCGGCCGTCATGATGCCGGTCTCGCTGCACACGACGCCGAGCAGGTTCGCTTCGGACTCCACGGTCCGGTGAAACCGGCTCTCGAAATAAGCGCCCGGACGGTCGGGATCCTGCATCCCAAGCGAGCCCGCCTCGCTGTCGAGGTGGGTCTTGAAACGCAGCGTGTGCTCGTCAAGGAACTCCACCTCGCAGTTGAGACCGTTCCCGCCCAGATACATCAGCCGTCCGCCCCGATGATGGACCCATTCCTTCACGCGTTCATACATGAGACGCGACCAGTACTCCGGGTGAATCGGAAGGATCAGCACGCGGTACCGGTCCAGGTCGAGCGCCCCTGTGTGGAGCTGCGGCTCCGCATAGTAGTCGTACGGAAACCCCTCCCGCTCCAGCCACGCGAGCAGGCGCCACTCGCCGGGCGCCTGTGCCGATGCGATGCGCCCCCCGATCGGGTGCGTGACCACCTCGTCCTCCGGCACGTGGTTGCCGATCTCAGGCCGGTCGAACGAGAGCGGCGGATAGGCTTCGTCCGGCGGGCTCCACACCTTGAGCGAATCACCGAGCTGGTACCGGGACAACTCCTGACGGGCGTTGACGGTCGGCTCCGGCGGCAACCCGCTCGGGTTGATGTAGTTGCTGCGGCCCCCGAAGTTATTGTACGCATTCCAAGTGATGCTGCACGCCAGCACCGCGACCTGCGCCCGAGGCGCGGCGGGCGCGACGATCCAGGGAAACGAGAAGAACGCGCCGGACGCCGCCTTCGCGTGGAAATAGTACAGGCCCGACGCCGCCGGGGCCTCGACGCGCTGGCCATGGTGGGAACTGCCGTACCCGACCGAGTTCCACCGCACCCCGGTCTGCGTGTAGTCGCCGTCGGGTGTGATCTGCATCACGGCCCGCGGTCCGTGCTCGTCGAACCACCCCAGCAGGCGCACGAACTCCTTCGTCTTGCCGTACCTCCACAGGCTCAACCGGTACGGCCCGACCGAGTGCACGCGGAACTCCGACCGCTCCCCGGCGCGGACCCACTTCGGCCACATGTAGCCCAGCAGTCCGTCGGAGAGCAGCCGGAACGAGACCGGCGCGCCGTCCACGATCCACGCGATCACGCGCTTCGCGCCGAACCCCGGCCGCGCCAAGGTCACGTGATACTCACCGGGGACGACGTCGGCAAACACACGGCCGCTCGCCGTCGACCGCGCAGTCGCAACCGTCCGCCCGTTCTGCTGGAACTCAAGCGCCGCGTCGACGACCGCGACGTAGTTCTCGTCGCTCACGTAGCCTACGAGCATACGCGCCTCCACCCGAGGCGTCGCCGCCGACCTCCGGCTGTGACGGGCGCCCGATGCCCGCCGTCACCGGGGACGCCGGGACGCGTACTACCTTCGACGACTCCCGCTCCGCTCACGCGCGTTCGCTGTCGAGCACCGCCATCTGTGCGGGTGCGTAGCGCCCGCCCGCGGCGGCACCGGCGGGGACGGCCTGTTCGATACGGGCCAGGTCACCGGTCGAGAGATCGACGTCGAGCGCCCCCTGCGCGTCGGCCAACTGTCCGCGGGTGCGGGCGCCGACCAGCGGAACCACGTCCTGGCCGCGCCCCAGCACCCAGGCCAGCGCGAGTTGCGCGACGGTGATCCTTTTTGCCGCCGCGACCTCGCGGAGTGCGTTCACCAGCGTGACGTTGTGCTCGAGGTTTGCGCCCTGGAAGCGCGGGTAGTGCCCCCGACCGTCCCCCGCCAGCCGCGGTCCCGCGGCGGCCCGACCACCGAGGAGTCCGCGCGACAACACGCCGTACGCGACGAGTGAGATCCCGAGCGTGCGCAGCGTTGGGAGGATCTGCTCCTCGACACCGCGGCTCAGGAGCGAGTACTCAATCTGGAGCGCGGCGACAGGATGGACGGCGTGGGCGCGGCGCACCGTCTCGGCCGATGCTTCCGACAGACCGAGATGGCGCACGTAGCCGGCCCTGATCAGGTCGGCGATCGCGCC
This sequence comes from bacterium, assembly GCA_035632615.1. GTDB lineage: Bacteria > Sysuimicrobiota > Sysuimicrobiia > Sysuimicrobiales > Segetimicrobiaceae > JAJPIA01. Next base: position 18,402 of record DASQGM010000027.1, read on the forward strand.
AACCGTGTCCTCGATCGGCACGGCGCGATCCACGCGCGCGGGCTGGTACAGATCGACGTAGTCGGTCCCGAGTCTGCGCAGCGTGTACGAGAGGTAGTTCTTGGCGGAGGCGGGGCGGCCGTCGAATCCGAGGTATGACCGGTCGGGGCCCCACTGCGCGCCGAACTTCACGCCGATGAAGACCCGTCCCCGCTTCCCGCCCGCGAGCGCCTCGCGGAGCAGCAGTTCGTTGTGCCCCATGCCGTAGAAGTCACCGGTATCCAGCAGGGTCACGCCGGCGTCGAGCGCCGCCTCGATCGTGGCGACGCTCTCGACGTCGTCCGCCGGTCCGTAGACGCCGGACATCGCCATGCATCCCAACCCGATCGCGGATACCTCGGGCCCGTTGCGGCCCAATCGTCGCACCAGCATGACGTTGATTCCTCCTCGTCGTCCCGACTCTCAGTATCCCGCGACGGGTGACAAATGCCAATACCGGTCGTCTGTGGCGTCGACCCGCCGGCCCGAGCCGCGAAACGGCAACGCATGGTCCAACCGGCCGTGCCTCGCGCAGGGTAGGTCGCTTACAGCAGGTACCCCGCGATGTAGTCGGCCGTGCGGGTGGCGAGCGCGACCATGGTCAGCGTGGGGTTGACGGCGCCGGGGCCCACGAACGCGCTGCCGCCCACGGCGAATAGGTTGGGGCTCCCGTGTACTGCGCCGAACGAGTCCACGACGCTGTCGTGCGGCCCGTGGCCCATCCGGCAGGTCCCCATGTGATGACATCCCGAGTAGACGCTCTCGACCGGCTCGAACTCGGCGCGCTGGGCGCCCGTCGCCGCGGCGACCCGCTCGAAGAGCCCGCGCCCGAAGCGGTACGTCTCGTGGTCGAACTCGGTCAGCTCGTAGTGCACGTGCGCGTAGGGATCCCCAAAGCGGTCCCGCGTCTCCGAGAGCGTCACGACCCGCTGCGGGCTCGGACCGCTTTCCGCGTGGACCGTCAGCATCCGCTGCGCCCGGGTGGGCCTGAGGATCTCGAGGAGATCGGCGCCTGTCGTCGCGTTATCCATTGAGCGTTCGGGCGGCGGCACGATGTTGGAGGAGAACTCGAGTTTGACGGCGCCGTGCTTCCCCCGTCCCGGCGGGTCGATGAACTGGTAGCTCTGCCCGGTGAACCGGCCGACGTCGCCGGGATACAACGGCTCGGCATAGTGCAGACGCCCCGTCCAGAGATGGTGGAACGCCAGATATCGCCCGACGACGTCGCCGAGCCGAAACCCGTCGGGCGAGCGGCTGCGCTGCGAGAGCAACAGCAGGCGCGCGTTCTCGATCGCCCCGCCGGCCACCACGATCACGTCCGCACCGTGCTCGCGGTCGGCCGCGCCGTCGTCCGGCCGGACCACGAGCGCCGTCGCCCGGCCTGACCGGTCCGCCACGATGCGCCGGACCGAGGTGCTGGAATGCACCGCGCACGCGCCCGTGGCGACGGCGCGCATCAGATGATAGTTGGGCGAATACCGCGCACCGATTGGACACACGTCGCACGCCCCGAAGTTCTGGCAGGACGGGCGGTCGCCATACGGTCGGCGCGTCGCGGCCTGCGGCGTCGTGTGCAGCGCGATGCCGCGCGCGGCGAGCCGCGCGGCGAGCAACCCGTTC
>DASQGM010000028.1:0-4039 GCA_035632615.1 bacterium
CGCGCGTGCGCTCCATCGCGGCAATGTCCCGCGCATCCTCGACGACGCAGATCACCGACCGGTCCCGCTGCGGATTGGTGCACAGAGCGCACGGATCGGCCTCGGTGATGTTTCCGCAGACGGAACAGTGACGGATCCGGCGCTTGCACTCCAGAATCGCCTCGGCAAGCGCCTCCGCGTCCTGCACCGACATCGAGAGCATGTGGAACGCGAGACGCTGCGCGGTCTTGGGACCGACCGTGGGCAGCTTCCCCAGCTCCTCGATCAGCCGGGCGAGCGGCGGCGCGTACGTGAACACCGCGGCCTCACGCGCCGGGGCCGGGCAGACCGGGAATCTGGAGTCCCCCGGTCACGGCCTTCATGCGCTCGGCGGCGAGCTCCCGGGCCTTCCGAAGGGCTTCCCCCGCCGCCGCGACGACCAGATCCTCGAGCATCGAGACGTCGCTCGGATCGACGACGCTGGGATCGATCGTGATCGAGACGAGATCCCCGTGCCCGTTCGCGACAGCGCGGACGACGCCGCCGCCGGCGGTCCCCTCGACGCGTTCGTTCGACAGCGTCTCCTGGACCCGGGCCATCTCTTCCTGGACCTTCTGAACCTGCTTCAGCATCTTCTGCATGTTGAACATGGGTCACTCCCCAAAGTACGTAGGCCGCTTGGCGCGCCGAACCGGGCGCCGGGCCCCGCCGCGGCCACCCCTACTCGGACCGCCGGACCTCCTGCACGGGATTGCCGAACCGGCGCACCGCCTCCGAGACCAACACGTCACCCGCCGCGCCAGGCTCCTCGGGAGGCGCTTCCGCCAGCGGGGGCGCCGGGGTGTCGTCCAGCGTAAACCGCACGCGCATCGGAGCGCCAAGCACCCGCGCCAGCGCGTCCTCCACGATCCGCCGGGTCTTGAGGTCCTGAAGGCTCTCCATGTGGAACCGGTGTCGCACCCCAAGCACCAGCTCGGTGCCCGACAGCTCACGGGGCGTGCTCTCCAGGAGAAACGCGTGGACGGTGCGGGTGCGCTGTTTGACCTCCTCCATCACGTGGCCCCATCGGGCGCGGAGCAACTCGATGCTCACGCCGCCCTCGGACGCGGTATCGCCGGCATCCGCGCGTCCCTCCGGCCCGGGGGGCGCCCAGGCGCTGGGCCGCTCGGGCGCGGCGGCGTCGCGCGCTCCCGCCGGTTCCGGCGGCGAACCCGCGGGCGCACCGGCCCGGGGTTCCTCCACTTTCGCCACCGAGCCGTCCCCGGCGTCACCACGTGACGCGGCACGACGCGACGCGCCTGCGGTTCTCGGCGTGGCCGAGCGCGACGCTCCGCCGCGCCGTCCCTGCCCGGCGTCGTCGTGGGAGGTGGCATCGGCTGCGGGAGTCTCGGCGAGCGGCGGCAAGGCCGCGCCGTCGTCGGCCGGTCGGTCACCGCGACGTTCGAGCGCCTCCACCCGCGCCGTCAACCCGTCGAGCGTCGGATCCATCTCCGGACGGCTCACCCGCAGCAGCGCCATCTCGAGCGCTATCCTCGGCTGCGTCGTCAGCCTAGCCTCCGCCTCGGCGGCGGCGAGCAGCCGGATCTTCTGGATGATCGCGGCCGGGGAAAGCCGGGCGCTCTGCGCGCGCAGGGAGGCCAGCCGGGCATCGCTCGTCTCGACGACCCCGCGGGGATCTTCGACCACCGCGACCACGAGGAGGTCGCGGAACTGCTCGATGAGACTCCTGAGGATTTGGCGGACGTCGCGGCCTTCGTCGATGACGCGCCCCGCCATCACCAGGCACCGCGCCCCGTCGCCGGCGATGATGGCGTCCGTCAGCTGCTGCGTCACTTCCTCCTCAATCACGCCGAGCACGGCCAAGACGTCGGCGGTCGTCACGGCCCCCTGGCAAAACGCGCCCAGCTGGTCGAGCAGGCTCTCGGCGTCCCGCAACGCTCCGTCCGCGCTACGCGCGATCAGATGGAGCGCGTCCTCCTCGACCGTGAACCCCTCCGACGCCGCGATCGTGCGCAGGCGGTCGACGATCGTGGCCTGGGGGATCCGCTTGAAGTCGAAGCGCTGGGTGCGGGACGTGATCGTCGGCGGCAGCCGGTGCGGCTCTGTCGTCACGAGGACGAGCACGGCGTGCGCCGGCGGCTCTTCGAGCGTCTTCAGCAGGGCGTTGGCCGCCTCCGTCGTCAGCATGTGCGCCTCGTCGATGATGTACACGTTGTACCGGCTCCCGACGGGCACGCGCGTGATCTTCTCGCGGAGATCGCGGATCTCGTCGATGCCGCGGTTGCTTGCCGCGTCGATCTCAATGACGTCGAGCGAGGTGCCGTCGCTGATCGCGCGACAGTTCACGCACACGTTGCACGGCGTCGGCGTGGGACCGCGCTCGCAGTTCAGCGCCTTGGCGAGCAACCGCGCCGTGGTCGTCTTGCCCGTCCCACGGTACCCGCAGAACAAATATGCGTGCACGATTCGATTCGATGCGATGGCGTTCTGAAGCGTGCGGGTCACACGTTCCTGCCCGAACACATCCTCGAACGTCTGCGGCCGCCATTTCCGGTAGAAGGATACATGAGACACGCAGACGTTCACCTCGCGCAGGTCTTGCGACGTATTCGCCGAACCTTACCCGCACTCCTGGAGGTGCCGCATCGGACCGCGATTGCTCGCGTTGGTCTCCATCACGATCGCGGCCGCCGTCTTCGTCGACGCGCGGCCGCGCGTCGGCGCGCCGTCCGCCGCGCTGTGGGCGGTGGCCACCCTGCTCGGCCTGGGACTCGTCGCACCGCTCTATCTGTTGATGCGTCCCTCGCGCGCGCCGGCGTGGGGGATCCTCGAAATCCTGGCGCTCACGCTGTTCTTCACGATGATCATCCCGTTCGTCGGCCAATGGCTTCACGTTCGCGCCGGCGGTGCGCCGCCGCTCCCGACCGTCGCCGCGCTCGCGGTGATCCAAAACGCGGTGTTCGCCGCCGCGGCCATCTACGTCGTCCGCGTCAAGTACCGCCTCCCGCTCGCGGCCATCGCCCTCACGATCGGCACGGGGGCGCCGCGGCTCCGTCAGGGCGCGATCGCCGCGGCGGCCGGCATCGCGGGGAACAGCGTCGGGCAGAGCGTCACCGTGGCCGCGCTGGCGATGTGGATGGGGCGTCAGGCCGCGAGCGACCTCGTGGTGCGCGAGGAGGTCCGCACACCGGTGTACCGCATCCTGCCGCAGCTTCATCAAACCGGCGAGATCGCCGTCCTCGCGGTGCTGGTCGGCGTCGTCGTGCCGATCGGCGAGGAGATCTTCTTTCGAGGGCTCACGTTCGGGGCGCTGCGCCGCCTGATGAACCGCCACCTCGCAGTGCTCCTGAGCGCGCTGTTCTTCGCCGCGGCCCACCTGGAACCGGTGGCGCTCCTGCCGATCGTGCTACTCGGCGTGGTCCTGGCGTACACCTACGACTACACCGGCTCGCTCGTGCCGGGCATGATCGCGCACGGCGTCAACAATCTCGCCGCGCTCTTCGTCTTCTACCAGAGCCCAACCCCGGGGCCGCCGTAACCGCCGCGCGACCACGGCGGGGATCCCGCGTCAGGGTCTGAGCGCCAGCAGGGATATTTGGCCGTGCACCCGCCGTCGACAACCTCTCCGAGGCGGTCCCTACGCAGCCAGCTCCGACCAGGTATCCCCACGGCACACGAGACGGCTTACGTACCGTTGCTTCCTTCCGGACCTGGCGGGGTTGGTAAGATCTCGTTGCGCGGGACCCGATCCTCCTCACCGCTTACGCAGGCCGGTTCCTCAGAGACGAGGCCTCAGGCGGGAGTTCAGCCCCGCTGTAGCGGGTTGCGGGTACAGGGAACCGCTAGCTCCCCGCCTAGCACGGCCAACAGCAAGTATAGCACACGGGGCGTGTCCCGCTCGGGGCGGCGCCCGATCCCCCCCCGGCGCAGGAGGCCGGGCCGTACCTGTTTCGGCAAAGGTGTTCGGGAACCTAACGGGGGGATCTTCCCGATTGTCTGAACGGTAGCGTCCACTCGCGGCCCCGCGCCGCGGCACCCCGAGCTTGCGTTGAGGGGGACA
>DASQGM010000029.1:0-14039 GCA_035632615.1 bacterium
CGACCACCACGACAAGCTGGTCGGCATCGTGACGCGGGGCACCCTGCTCGAACTGGACACCCCGTCGACCAGCACCGCCATCGGCGCGGTGATGACGCCGACGCCGTTCACGACGCACCCGCTCACGCCGATCGAGCATGCGGCCACGCGCATGCGGGATCTGCGGGTCGGGGCGCTGCCGGTGCTGGAGGAGGGCCGGCTCGTCGGAATCATCACCGAGAGCGACATCTTTGACGCGTTTCTCGAGTTGCTGGGGGTGGGGCGCGGGTCGACGGTCACGATCGCGCTGGGAGACATCGCCGGGGACCTCGCGCGCGCGCTCGAGACGATCGCCGCAGCCAGCGTACCGCTGAACGGCGTGACGTCGCTCGCCCACCGCGGGAGCTCGTTCGCGCTATTCTCGGTGGACGAGAAGGACCGTCGCGCGCTGGTGCAAGCGCTGGCCAAAGTCGGCTTGAAACCGGCGGAGACGCACGTCCCGGGATGAGAGAACCGATCCACGCCGCACGCGGTGCGCGGCCCGCCGGGGGTCTCCCCGGCGGGCCGCGCGATCATCCCCCGCGCATTCCATCGCGGGTCAGGCCGCGGGCACCTGCGGCTGCTGCACGACCGGCGCCACCTTTGTCGGCTTCGCGCGGAGCCGCCAGGCGGCCAGAAGCGCGAGGATCAGCACGACCAGGAGCCCTGCGTAGCCGAGTCGGCCTGCCGTCACGAGCACCCACGTCATCGGGCTGGACCCATCCACCAGGGAGGAGATGCTCGTGGTCCCGGCGGGGAACTTGAACCCCGCCTGCTGGGCCGCCACCGTGAACACCGGCGAGATCCAGGTCGAGATGTAGAGCCCGACGCCGATGATGATCAGCCCGGCCACGACGGTCCGGAACACGTTGCCGCGGAAGATCGGCACCATCATGCAGACGATGAACGGGATCGTCGCCAGGTCGCCGAACGGCAACACCTTGTTGCCCGGGAGAATGAGCGCCAGCCCCAACGTGAGCGGCACGAGGATGAGCGAGCTCGCGATCGCCGCCGGCGCGCCGACCGCGATGGCGGAGTCGAGCCCGATGTAGAAGTCCCGCCCGGGGAACCGCCGCCGGACGAACTCGCCCGCGGCCTCGGAGACGGGGATCAGCCCCTCCATCAGCACGGCCACCATCCGGGGCAGCAGGAGCATGACGGCGGCGAGGTTGATGGCGAGCTGGAGCACCTTGTCGAGCGGGAAGCCCGCCAGAAACCCGATGATCAGACCGAGGATCACGCCCAGAATGACCGTGTCGCCGAATATGCCGAAGCGCTTCTGAATCGCCTCCGGATCCGCCTGCACGTCCCGGAACCCTGGAATGGCGTCGAAGAGCTTGTTGAGCGGCACCGCGATCAGCGTGTAGGGTGCGGACGTGCCGTGCGGCAAAGAGATCCCGGGGAACTTATAGTAGTCCTGCACCCACGGCGCGGTCCAGTCGGCCAGGACCAGCAGGACCACCATGTGGATCGCCGCGGTCAGCAGCCCCAACTGGTAGCTTCCGGTGACGACCGACACGAGCGCGCCCGTGAAGGCGATGTGCCAGTAGTTCCACAGGTCGATGTCGAGGGTCTTGGTGAACCCGATGAACAACATGATGATGTTGACGCTCAGCCCGATCGGAATGGCCAGCGCCCCTACCTTGGACCCGAACGCAATGGCCGCCGTCGACGGCCACCCCACGTCGATGACGGTCAGGTGCACCCCGAAGTGCTGCACCATCGCCGTGGCCGCCGGGCCCAACTGGCCGATCAAGAGACCGATGATCAACCCGATGCCGACGAAGCCGACTCCGACGATGACGCCGCTGCGGAACGCGCGGCCGGGCTTCTGCCCGAGGACCAGCCCGAGTAGGAAGATGATGATCGGTAGCACGACGGCCGCGCCCAAGTTGACCAGGTACTGAATGCCGCCTTGCATTGCTCCCCCTCCCCTCTCACCGCCGCCCGCAAGCAAGGCGTCCGGCGCTTCGCATCCAATCTTGCCACGAACCGCACAGGAGACAAAATCAGGCCTGGACCCGATTTGGGAGTCGAACGCGAACGATGCCGATCGCGCGGGCCCGCGGGCGGGCCCCGAAGACCGCTCCCGCACGGGCGAGGCGACCGGTGCCGCGGAACGGCCCCGCGCGCTCGCCCCCGTGGGGGCGGTGCCGCGATGCGCTCCTCCGCTCGAACCGACCGGTCCTCGCCGGGCGCCATGGTCTTAAGTCGAGAGGTGCTTGGCGATCTCTTCCAGCGTGGCAGGGAGGTTCACGCCGGTGATGAACGGCATCCCGTTCACGACCGGCTTGTCGATGGCCCTCGGCATCAGCGTGATCGCCACGACGAGGTCGATGTCGGCGAGCTGCGGCCCCATCTCCATCACCTTGGCCTGACGGATCTCCACGTCGATGCCGCGTTGTTTGAGGAATTCGCCGATCTTGTGGGCGACGACCGTCGACGTCGCGATCCCGGTCCCGCAGACCACCAGCACGCGCTTGCGCGCCATATCTCCCCTCCCATCGCGAGATCAGCGACGCGCGTGTGGCAAGCGCGCGCCAGCGCCAACCATCGTGCTCAACCCCGGCTGGCGGCGTCCTCAGGCGCCGCGACCGGTCCGGACGGCGGCACCGCCCCGCCATCGAGCGCCTGGCCAAACGCCGCGCGGACGTCCCCGGGCGACCGCGCGCCCAGGATCGCGGCCAGCGCGCCGGGCTGCTGGAAACTGCCCACGAGATCCTGGAGGACGCCGACCATCGCCTCGGCCTGGTGAATGGCGAGCATGAACACGATCCGCACCGGTACGGTGTTCCCGGGGTTGCCCATTTCGCCGAAGGCGACGGGGGCAGAGAGCGTGGCGATCGCAATGGCCGGTTCCCGCACGTGCTCGACGTCGGCGTGCGGGATGGCCACCCCGATGTCTCCCACGGCCAGACCCGTCGGGAAGGTGCGCTCGCGCGCCACCACCGCGTCCTCGTACGTCGGGTGGACGCGCCCGGCGGCGTGCAGGTCCTCCGCGAGGCGGCGGAGCACGCCCTCCCAGGTCGCGGCGCAGAGGGCGAGCCGGATCAAGTCGTCGGCGAGCAGCGTGCCGAGGTCCATCGAGCGCGTCTCCCCAACTGTCGGCGAGATCCCCTTCTCAGTCACGCCGCCAATACCTGCCGGACCGCGGCCACGATGTCCTCCTGTTGCGGCACGGCCGCCCGCTCGAGCGCGCGGTTGTACGGGATCGGACACTCCTGGCCGCCGAGACGGACGATCGGCGCCTGAAGACTGTAGAGCGCCTCGCTCTCGGCGATTCGCGCCGCGATCTCGGCCCCGATGCCGAGCGTCTTCACGGCCTCGTAGACGATGACGACGCGCCCGGTCTTGCGGACCGACGCCAGGATCGTGTCGGTATCCAGCGGACGCAGCGTCCGAGGATCGATAACCTCGACGCTGACGCCGTCCTGCGCGAGCCGGTCAGCCGCCCCCAGCGCGCGCGTGACCATGCCGGAGGTGGCCACGATCGTCGCGTCCGCGCCCTCCCGCTTCACGTCCGCCAGGCCGAGCGGAATCGCGGCGGTCTCCTCCGGGACGGGGCCGCGGGTCCGGTACAAGAGCTTGTGCTCGAAGAAGATCACCGGGTTGTCATCGCGGATGCTGCTGATCAACAGCCCCTTGGCGTCCGCCGGCGTGGACGGCGCCACCACCTTCAGCCCCGGCACGTGCGCGAACCACGCTTCCAGGCTCTCGGAGTGTTGCGCGGCGGCGCCGGTCCCGGATCCGCCCGGCGTCCGCACCACCATCGGCACGCGGGCCTTGCCCCCGAACATGTACCGAAGCTTGGCGGCCTGCAACACCAACTGCTCCATCGCCAGCGTGATGAAATCCGAAAACTGGATCTCCAGCACCGGGCGGAGACCGGTCACGGCCGCGCCGATGGCGCACCCCGTGATCGCCGCCTCGGAGATCGGCGTGTCCCGGATCCGCTCGGGACCGAACTCGGCGAGCAGGCCGTCCGTCACGCCGAACGCGCCCCCGTACACCCCGATGTCCTCGCCGAGTATGAATACGCGCTCGTCCGCCTGCATCTCCTGACGCAGCGCCTCGCGCACCGCCTCCGCGTACGACAGCTCCCTGATCATGCGTACACCCCGTCCAACAGCGTGGCCGGGTCAGGTTCGGGGCTGGACTCGGCGAACCGCACGGCGTCGTCGATCGCCTCCCGCGCCCGCCGGGCGAACTGGTCCCCGTCCTCCGGAGACAACAGACCGTCCGCCACCAGGCGCCGTTCGTACTGTACGATCGGGTCGCGTGCCCGCCACGTCTCGATCTCCTCGCGCGTCCGGTACCGCTGCGCATCGCTCTTGCTGTGCCCGCGATACCGGTACGTCAGGCACTCCAGCAGCGTGGGCCCTCCGCCCTGGCGGGCACGCTCCACCGCCCGCGTCGCCGCATCGTAGACGGCCAGCACGTCCATCCCGTTCACCTGCTCCCCGGGCAGGCCGTAGGCGGCCGCGCGGTCCGCGATGCGCTCGATCTTCATCGAGGTGTGCACGGGCATCGACATCGCGTACTGGTTGTTTTCGCACACGTAGATGACCGGGAGTGTCCACACCGACGCCAGGTTCAGCGACTCGTGAAACGCCCCCTCGTTGGCGGCGCCATCGCCGAAGAACACGACGCACACCTGCGTCCCGCGGCGCATGTGAATGGACAGCCCGACCCCCGTCGCAAGCGGAAGGCCCCCCGCGACGATGCCGTTGGCCCCGAGGATACCCTCGTCCACGTCGGCGATGTGCATGCTGCCGCCGCGCCCGCGGCAGTAGCCGGTCTCCTTCCCCAAGAACTCGGCCATCATCCGGCGCACGTCGGCGCCCCGCGCGATGCAGTGTCCGTGCCCCCGGTGCGTGCTGAGGAGGTAATCGCCAGCGCGCAACGCCGTGCACACACCTGTCGCGACCGCCTCCTGGCCGGCGCTGAGGTGCATCGTCCCATGCACGCGGCCGTGCGCGAAGAGGTCGTCCGCCCGCTCCTCGAACGCGCGGATCACGTGCATCGTCTGGAGCATCTTCACCGCGTTGTCTGTCGAAAGGCCCTGCACCACCACCGGCGCTCCTCCTCATCGCCGCCGGCCGGCGAGCCGCGTCCATGCGGCTCCGGCCTCGTCACGGCCCCACTCGTCACGACCCTCTGTCTGCCTGCCCGCCGCCGCCCGCGCGCTATTCCGAGGACGGGTGCTCGAGACGGTTGCACAGATTGTCGAGGAACCGCGCGCCGTCGGCGCCGTCGGCAATGCGGTGGTCCACCGCAACCGTCAGATCACACAGCGGTCGCACGGCCACGACACCGTCCACGACCCACGGCCGCTGGCGGACCGCGCCCACGGCGAGGATCGCGGATTGCGGCGGGTTGATCAGCGCCGTGAACGCATCGACGCCAAGCATCCCCAGATTGCTCACGGTGAACACGGCGTCGCGGATCTCGGTGATCCCGAGCTCGCCGGCCCGCGCCCTGGTCGCCAGCGTCTCGATCTCACGATGGATCTCCGCCGGATCCTTGTGGGAGGCGTCCCGGATCACCGGCACGATCAAGCCGTCGGGCGTGTCCACCGCGATGCCGATGTCGATCGCATCGTGGAACGCCACCGTCTCCCCGTCGAGCGACGCGCGCATCCGCGGGTGTCCCCCCAGCGCGCGGGCCGCCGCCCACACGATCACGGCCGTGTAGGAGGCCGCACCCCGTGCAGCCGCCGCCGCGGACATGTCCACGGTACGCGTCAGGTACACGTGCGGAATCTCCCTGGCGCTCCGCAGCATGCGCTGCGCAATGGTCCGACGGCGCGCCGACAGACCGACACCGGACGGGCGCGCCCGCGCGGCGAGCGCCGCGCGAACGTCGGCCTCGGTCACGCGCCCGGCGGGGCCGGTCCCCACGATCGTCGACAGATCGATGCCCGCGTCGCGGGCGAGGCCCCGCGCGACCGGCGTCGCCGCGGCAGGCCTGCCGCCCGCGGGCGTCTCCGAGGGGCCGGCCGCCGCCGCGCGGGGCGGGACCGCGGGCTCAGCCGCAGCGGGCCGCGGCGGGGCGGCCACCGGCATCTCTGGCGGAGACTCGCCTTCGCCCAAGATATACGCGATGACGCTCGTGGCCGCGACGGTATCGCCCGGGACGGCGCGGATCCCCCCGAGCCGCCCCGATGCCGGCGCCTCGATCTCCATGTTGACCTTTTCCGTCATGACCTCGGCGATCGGCTCACCCTGCGCCACCGCCGCGCCGACGTCTTTCAGCCAGCGTAGGATCGTCCCTTCCTCCATCGTCATCGAGAACTTCGGCAGGATCACCGGAGTTGCCATCGCCGAACCACTCCTTTGGTATCATGGCCCCCATTCGTGCTCACGGCAAACACCACCCCTTGCGGCCCGGCTCGGACCCGGTCCGCGCAGGTCAACGCCGGGGGCTCACGCGGCCCTGGTCTGCCGGCGCGCCAGCCACCCCGCCAGGGACCGCCACGATCTGGTGTTGAGCACGTCTCTCTTCGTGAGCCACGCGCGGCGGGCCACGGCCACCCCGTAGCGCATCATCGCCAGATGCTCGCGCCGATGGAAGTCAGTGTCGATGACGAGCAGCGCCCCCCGGGACCGCGCCTCCCGCGCGAGGGCGTCGCTCAGATCGAGACGGTTCGGAAACGCGTTGATCTCGAGCGCGACGCCGTGCGCCGCCGCGGCCCGGAAGACAGCATCCCAGTCGACCGGGTAGCCCTCCCGCTCGCCCAAGAGGCGCCCGGATGGATGCCCGATGATATCAACGTGCGGATTCGCGATGGCACCGAGCAGCCGCGTCGTGAGCTGGGCCTTGGTCTGGGCGAACGCGGAGTGGATCGACGCGACCACGAGGTCCATCGTGCCAAGCACCTCGTCGGGAAGATCCAGCCGGCCATCGGCGCGGATGTCGACCTCCAGCCCCTCCAGGACGTGGATCGTCGCCGCGAACCGCCGCCGCACCGCGGCGAACTCCCGGTGTCGTTCGGTGACGCCCGCGGCATCGAGGCCGTGCGCCACTCCCAGCCCGTGCGTGTGATCGGTGATCGCGAGATACTCGTAGCCGCGCTCGACCGCCGCCCCCGCGAGATCCGCGATCCGGTCGCGGCCGTCGGACCACGTCGAGTGTCCCTGGAGGTCTCCGCGAATGTCGCGTTCTTCGATCAACACGGGAAGGCGGTGCGCGCGCGCCGCCTCGATCTCACCGCGGTTCTCGCGCAGTTCAGGCGGGATCCAGTCCATCCCCAAGAAACCGTAGACGTCCTCCTCCCGCGCGAAGGTGTGCAGCCGGTCGCCTCGCTTGATGCCGTGCTCCGAGATCGAAAAGCCGTGTTCGACGCCCCACGTTCGCAGGGCGATGTTGTGCTCCTTGGAGCCGGTGAAGTGCTGCAACAGCGACCCGTACCGCTCGACGGGGAGCAGCTCCAGATCGACCTGCACCCCGTCCCGGTGGACGACGGTGGCTTTCGTCTCCCCCTGCGCGAGCACGCTCTTCACGCCGGGGCACGAGACGAAGCGGTCAATCACCGCGGCAGGGTTGGTCGTGGCGCAGACGATGTCGATGTCCCCGACGGTCTCGCGCATGCGGCGCAGAGAACCGACCGGATCGGCCCGCACGACCCCCGGCACGTCCCGCAGGACGTCGACGAACGCACGGGCGATCGGCTCGGCCACCGGAAGGGTGATGCGCCCGGTGAGCCGGCGGAGCGCCTCGATGCCCTTCTTGATGCGCGCTCGCGTCTTGGGCCGGACGTACTTGGCCGCCTGCGGCGTGTCGAGTACGCGCTCCAACTCGGCGATACCCGACACGTGAAGGGCTTCATACAGTCGCTGGGCGCCTTTCGGCCCAACGCCCGGGATTTTGGTCAGTTCGAGCGTCGCGGCCGGGATCGTCTGCTTGATCTGCTCGTAGTACCCGAGGCGGCCGGTCGTCACGAGTTCCGCGATCTTCTCCGCGATCGACGGCCCCACGCCGGGAACGTCTTCAAGCGCCTTGCATCCGCCGACGGCATAGCGCGCCGCCAGGTCGTCCGGCAGGAACTCGACGGAGCGGGCCGCGTTCCGGTAGGCGATCACGCGGAAGGGACTCTCGCCTTTGATCTCAAGGACCTCGGCGATCTCGGCGAGAATCCGGGCGACTTCCTTGTTGGTCACGGCGACGCCGGGCCGAGGCGGCCCCGCCGCCTGGACGCGCGCCGTCCGCGACGCGGGGCGGCGCGCGCCCTCACCCGTTGGTGCGGCACGTGATCTGGTCGTCGACTTGGATGACGCCATCGATCGCCTCAACGGCGCGCCGCGCCAGCTCGCGCTCGCACCGGGACTCCACCGCGCCCTCGACGGACACCACACCGTTCCGCACCCAGAAGCGTAGGTGACTGAGATCGATCCTGACGCCGTCGCGGAGCACCTGCCGTACGGCGGTCGCCACCGCCTCGTCGGGCCGAACGAGGCCCCGAAGCACGTCCGCACGGGACACGATCCCGACGAGCCGCCCGTCCCGCACCACGGGGATCCGCTTGATCTGCTTGCGCAGCATCAGCTCCGCGATCTCACGAAGGGAGACGTCGGCCCCGACGGTGATGACGGGCGTGCTCATCAGGTCGCGCACCGTGACCCCTTGGGGGTTCTCCGCCCGGTCGGGCCGCCCCGTGGTCGCGTCCGCCGTCTCCCTGTGCAGCAGGTCTCCCTCGGTCACGATACCGAGGATTTCTCCGTGCTCCGAGACCACGGGAATCCCGCTGATCCGGCGGGTCAGCATCAAACTCGCCACCTCGCGGACGTCCGCGGTAGGCCCGACGACCTCGACCGGGGACGTCATCACGTCTACGGCGGTCAGGTTACGCTGTGCGTCCTTCGTTGTCGACATCGTCGGTGTCCTCCCCGTTGCACGACGCCCCGGCGCCTTCTGTCCGCTTATCCGGGCGGTGCCTCGCCGTCTCCCGACTCCCGGGCCTGCTGGGCCGCGGCCACCACCCGGCGCGCCGCGCAAATCCGGTCCCGCGCGGCCTGCTCCAGTTCGGCGCGGCCGAGACGCAGCCTCGCCACGCCGGTCTCCACGGCCTTGGTGCCGACCGCGGCTGCCACCCGCGGGTACACCTCCCAGGCCGTCATCGGGGGGATCACCGCGGTCTCGCTCACGCCCATCTCGACGGCGCAGCTGGCGATCTCCCGGGCAGCAGCGATGCACATCTCGTCGGTGATCGTCCGCGCGCGCACATCGAGGACGCCGCGGAAGATCGCCGGGAACCCGAGCGAGTTGTTTACCTGATTGGGAAAGTCCGAGCGTCCGGTGCCCACCACGCGGGCCCCCGCGGCGGTCGCGTCCCACGGCCAGATCTCAGGCTCGGGGTTCGCGCAGGCGAACACGATTGCGGACGCGTTCATCGTGCGGATCCACTCCGGCCGGATGCTCCCGGGACGGCTCGCCGCGAGTGCCAGGACCACGTCGGCGTTCCGCATCGCCTCCGGGATGCCGCCTCGCCGGTCCTCGGCGTTCGTCGCGCGGCACATCATCCACTTGTCCGGATAGGCCCCGATCAGATCCGTGCGGCCTCGGTGGAGCAGCCCCTTCGTGTCGCACATGTAGATGCGTCCCGCGTCCGCCCCCGCCGCGATCAACAGCCGCGTGGTCGCGATGCCCGCCGCCCCCGCTCCGACCACGGCGATGGCGATCCCGTCGAGACGCTTGTCCACGACCCCGAGCGCCCCCAAGAGCGCCGCGAGCGTCACGGTGGCCGTCCCCTGCTGGTCGTCGTGGAACACCGGGATGTCCAGCTCGTGGCGCAACCGGCTCAGCACGTGGAAGCAGTCGGGCTGCCGGATGTCCTCGAGGTTGATGCCGCCGAAGCTGGGCGCGATCAGGTGCGCCGCCCGGATCACGTCCTCGGCGTCGTGTGCCTCGATGCACAGGGGAATGGCGTCCACCCCGCCCAGATACTTGAACAGGAGCGCCTTGCCTTCCATCACCGGCATCGCCGCGGCAGGGCCGATGTCTCCCAGCCCCAGCACGCGTGACCCGTTCGTCAGGATCGCCACGCTGTTGCCGCGGTTGGTAAGGCTGAAGGACAGCGCCGGATCGTCGCGGATCGCGAGGCACGGTTGCGCGACGCCGGGCGTGTACCAGATGCTGAACGCGTCCTGCCCGATGATCGGGACCTTGGGGACCATCTCGATCTTCCCGTGGTAGGCGCGGTGGAGATCGAGCGCTTGTTCGGCATACCGTCGAGTCTGCACGACGGAATCAGGTTGATTGCCCACAACACCCTCCTTGAGATCACATGGCACGGAACCGACCGGCCGTACTGCCCGGCGGATCGTCGTTAGGCCGCGCGCCGGGCGTCGAGCGCGTCCTTCCACTCGTGCAGCGCGACACGCTTCGCCCAGCGTGCGAGGTCGAGCGCGCGATCGAGATTTGCGAGGGCGCCCTCGATCTGGCTCTTGAGCATCCCGGGCCCCTCGAGTCTTGCGCTCGCACGGCGAAGGTCTCCGGCGGCGTTGAGGAGCCGTTGCTCGATCGTCACATACGTCATGAACCCCTCGTAGAAGCGCTTCACGGCCCTCACCTCCCTCCGGTTTCAGCCTACCAGGCCATGTCGCGTCGACCCATCGGGCGCCGGACCGATTCGAGCGCTCCGCGGACGGACACCCTTTCCTCCCCGGTGCACGTCGCGTGGACGAGGGGCCGCGTCCGCCGGCCGTGAAATAAGCCTCAAAATGCGTGTCCTGGACCCCGGGAGGCCAATGGATGGATGCGACCGACCTGTGCTTTACGCCCGCTCTTGAGCTGAAGCGGCTGATCGCCGACCGGCAGTTGTCGCCGGTCGAACTCGTCGACGCTGTTCTCGCCCGCATCGAACGTCTGAACCCCACCCTCAACGCCTACCTGACGGTGACCGCGGATCGCGCTCGCGCCCAGGCTCGCGAGGCCGAGGCGCGTGCCCGGACCGGCGCGCTGCGGGGTCCGCTGGACGGCATCCCCTATGCCCTCAAGGACCTCGAGCCCACCGCGGGGATTCGAACGACGTACGGCTCGAAGTTCTTCGAGCACCACGTGCCCGACGAGGACGCCGTCATCGCGGAGCGCCTCAAGACCGCGGACCGCATCCTGCTCGGCAAGACGAACACGCCCCACTTCGGCCACAAGGACATGACCGACAATCTGATCGGTCCCCCGTGTCGAAACCCGTGGAAGCTGGACCGGACGCCGGGAGGATCCTCGGGAGGCGCGGGCGCCGCGGTGGCGGCGGGACTGACCCCGATCGGGCACGGCTCGGACGGGGCCGGGTCGATCCGGATCCCGGCGGCATTGTGCGGCATCTACGGGCTCAAGCCCTCGTTCGGACGCGTTCCCTACCATCCGAACGCGGATTACTGGTCCGCCCGATCCCATAACGGCCCCATGACCCGCACGGTGCGCGACGCGGCGCTGGTGTTGAACGTCATGGCGGGGCCCGACGCGCGCGACCCGCTGACGATTGACGCGCCACCGGAAGACTACCTCGCAGCGTGCGACGGCGATCTCAAGGGACTGCGCGTCGCGTGGAGCGCCGACCTGGGGTTCGGCGCCGTGGATCCGGACGTACGCCGCATCGCCGAAGCGGCGGCGCGGCGGTTCGGCGACGCCGGGGCCAAGGTCGAGGCGCCAGCGGTGGACTGGCCCAACCCCCGCGATTTCCACAAGATCATCTGGGAGGTCGGCGTCGCCGCGCGGAACATCGATCGCGCCGTCGAGCGCCCGGACTGGATCGAGCCGAGCCTGGCACAGATGCTCCTCAACGCCGGACGGTTGAGCGCGCTCGAGTATCAGAAGGCGCTGCTGGCCCGCACGGAGTTTCAGAACGCCGTCCGGCGCTTCTTCGAGACGTACGACCTGCTGCTGACACCGCAGATGCCGGTCGGCGCCTGGTCCGCAGAACCGGGCGCCGTCCAGGGGCCCCGGGAGATCGACGGCCGGCCGACCCCCACGATCTTCGACCGGCTGCCGTTCACCTACCCGTTCAACCTGACCGGCCAGCCGGCCGCAACGGTGCCGTGCGGCTTCACGCCCGAGGGGTTGCCGGTGGGCCTGCAGATCGTCGGACGGTGGCACGCGGACGCGCTGGTGCTCCGAGCGTCCGCCGCGTTCGAAGCGATCCAACCGTGGGCGCAGCGCCGGCCGCCGGTGGGCTGAGGCTCCGTGGATCTGATCATCCGCCACGGCACGCTCGTTGACGGCACCGGCGCCCCCGGCGTGCGCGCCGACGTCGGGATCGCCGGGGGCGAGATCGCCGCAATCGGCGACCTGCGACACCAGCGCGGAGCCGCCGAGTGGGATGCGCGGGATCGCGTCGTGGCGCCCGGCTTCATCGACATGCACACGCACTGCGACTTCACGATCTTCGAACGGCCGCAGGCGGACAGCTATCTTCTCCAGGGCGTGACGTGCATCGTGGTGGGCAACTGCGGATTTTCTCCGGCCCCGCTGAATCCCCGGCGGCTTGACGAGGTGCGGCAGTTCACAGGGCTGTTCGACGCCGATCTCCCGTGGTCGTGGCGCACGTTCGACGAGTACCTCTCGGCCGTCGAACGGGAGCGCCCGGGCGTGAACGTCGTCTCGCTGGTCGGCCTCGGCGCCGTGCGCATCGCCGCGATCGGCTTCGAGAAGCGCCCGGCGGCCGCGGCCGAGATCGCCGAGATGGCGCGGCTGGTCGAGGACGCGATGCGCGCTGGCGCACGCGGGGTCAGCACCGGGCTGATCTATCCACCGGGCTCCTTCGCGGACACGGACGAGGTCGTCGCGGTCGCGTCCGCCGCCCGGGCAGCGGGCGGCTTCTACTCGTCCCACATCCGGGGAGAAGGACACACGCTGCTCCCCGCGATCCGCGAGGCGCTCGAGATCGGCCGACGCGCCGGGCGCCCCGTCCACGTGTCGCATCTCAAGGCCGCCGGCCGGCGCAACTGGGGCAAGGTCGCCGACGCGCTGCGCCTCCTCGACGAGGCCCGGGCGACGCAGGACGTCACCTTCGACCAGTACCCGTACACGATGGGCAGCACGCTGCTGGCCGCCGGGCTGCCGCAGTGGGCGCACGACGGCGGGATGGGCGCCCTGCTCCGCCGCCTCCGCGACGGCGCCGCGCGGCGGCGGATCGGCGCCGAGATCGACGCCGGGTTGCCGGGATGGCACAACCTCATCGGCGAGGCCGGATGGGATCGGGTCTTCATCTCCAACAACCCCGCCCATCCGGAGTTCAACGGCCGGACGCTCGCGGAAATCGGGCGACTGTGGGGCCGGACGCCCTGCGACGCGGCCCTCGATCTCCTGCTCGACGGCGACGGCGCGGTGGGCATGGTGGTTGGGATGATGTCCGAGGACGATGTCCGCACGGTGATGCGGCACCCGCTGATGCAGGTCGGGTCCGACGGGTGGGTAATGGGGCCGTACGGCCGTGGCGCCGCCGCCCGGCCGCACCCCAGGAGCTACGGCACGTTTCCACGCGTGCTCGGCCCCTACGTGCGCGACGAGCGCATCCTGACGCTCGAGGAGGCCGTCGCCCGGATGACCAGCCGGCCCGCGCGGCGACTGGGGCTGCGGCGCCGCGGGGTCGTGCGGGTGGGGACGATCGCGGATCTCGTGGTGTTCGACCCGGCCCGCGTGCGCGACACGGCCACGTACGCCGACCCGCACCGCTTTCCCGTCGGCATCACCGCGGTCCTGGTGGCAGGACAGGTCGCCGCGCGCGAAGGGACGCTCGCCCCCGCGCGCGCCGGCCACGTCCTCCGCGGCGGCCGCGCGGCCTGAGAACCGCCCGGCCGCGGGCACGGGGCCCGGCGGACGCTACCCGGACGTCGACGTGGACGGCGTGTCGGTGATCACGATCAGGTGCACGTCGCCCGGCCCGTGCACGCCGGTAACGTGCTGCAGCCCGATGTCGGCGGTCCCGCTCGCCCCCGAGATGCAGCTCACCGTGTGCTCGAGCGGGCCCGCGCCCAGGGCTGCGAAGAGGTCATCCAGCGCCGGCAGCACGGCCTCGGCACGCA
>DASQGM010000030.1:0-2037 GCA_035632615.1 bacterium
ATCAGGATGACGCGCATCTCCTCCGCGATGGAGAGGATGGCGTGGCGCACCACTTCCAAGGTCACCGGATCCATCGTCACGCCCCTTCAATCCAGAGCAGGTCCATCGCGTCCCGCCGCGCGGTCTGTCCCGGATAGACGACGACCGTCGACCACTCATCCTCGACGATCGCCGGCCCTGAACGGGGGGCCCCGACATCCAGTTCGTGCCGCCCGCACACCGGCACCTCGGCCCAACCCGCCGGGTGGAAGAACGCGCGCCGCGTCTTGAGTCCGCGGCGGGGCGCGGCCGGAACGGGCGGAAGTACCGTCTCGTGCGACGGCGCGACCGCGGTGACGCGCACGGTGACACCCTCCACCGGCTCCTCCGTCGCGTACTCGTACTCCCTACGATGGGCCTGCGAGAACCGCCGCCCGATCGCCTCTCCATCGAGTCCGGGTGCGACCGGCACCTCGATCTCATAATTCTGACCGAGGTACCGGAGGTCCATCGAGCGTTGCAGGGTCACGTCGTCGGGGGGAACACCGTCCTCCGAGAACCGCGCCAGCAGCTCCGCTTCCAGCTCACGCAGCGGCGTTTCCCAGACATCGGGGGCGTCGCGCGCAAGCTGCGCGCGGACCGTCCGCGCCGCATCGTAGCGCAGGTCTGCGAGCAGGCAGCCGCAGGCGGAGAAGACGCCGGAGTGCGCGGGAATCAGGACGCGGGGCATCCCGGCGAGGCCCGCCAGCCTGCCGGCGTGGATCGGCCCCGCCCCGCCGTAGGCGATGAGGGTAAGGCGCCGCGGGTCAAAGCCGCGCTGCAGTGAGACCAGCCGGATGGCGCGCAACATCGCCGCGTTGGCGATCTCCACGATGCCGGCCGCAGCCTCCGGCATGGTGAGGCCATACCGCGCCGCCAGCGATTCGATCGCCACCGACGCCCGGTCCGGATCGAGCCGGAGCCCCCCGACTTCTTCTTCCGGGTTGAGGAAGCCGAGCACGACGTACGCGTCTGTGACGGTCGCCTGTTCGCCGCCGCGACCGTAGCACGCCGGACCGGGGTCGGCCCCGGCGCTCTGCGGCCCCACCCGCAGGGCGCCTCCGCGATCGCTCCAGGCGATGGACCCGCCACCGGCCCCGATGCTCTCGACGGCCAGGGACCGCAGGCGCACGGGCTGGCCCAGGATGCGGCGCTCCGAAACGGTCTCCACGTCGCCGTCCCGGATCAGGCACACATCGGTGGACGTCCCGCCCATGTCGAGCGTGACCGCGTCGGTGACCCCGGCGCGCGCACCGACGGCGCGTGCCGCCGCCACCCCGCCCGCCGGACCCGACATCAGCATGGCAAGCGGCCTCTCCCGGATCCGGCCGGGCGCCGCCATCCCTCCGCTCGACTGCATCACATGCAGCGGCGCGCGGATTCCCGCCTCCGTGAGCCCGCCCACCAGGTCGTCGAGATACCGGTCCACGAGGGGCATGAGCTGGGCGTTGACGCACGTCGTATGCGTGCGCTCGTACTCTCGGAACTCCGGATTCACGTTGGAGGACAGGCACACATGCGGAATGTAGGGAGCCAGCAGCGCCCCGATCCGGCGCTCGTGCGCCGGGTTGGCATAGGCGTGCAGCAGGCTCACAGCGACCGCGTCGACCCCCGCCTGCCGCAGCGCGCCCGCGAGGCCCGCCACCTCCGCTTCGTTCAGCGGCTCCAGCACGCGTCCCTGGTGGTCGATCCGCTCGGTCACCTCGAACCGCAGCGCGCGGGGCACGACCGGCGGCGTCCGGCCCGGCACGTCGAGCCGGTAGAGATGGTCCCGCTGCTGCCGGGCGATCTCGAGCACATCGCGAAAGCCTCGCGTGGTCACGAGCCCCACGCGCGCCCCGCGGCCCTCCAGGAGCGCGTTCGTCACCACCGTGGTCCCGTAGGTCAGGCGCGCAAGGTCTGGACCGGCGCGCAGCGCGTGCAGGCCGTCGAGGAGGGCTCGCGACGGGTCGCGCGTCGTGAGCACCTTGCGCACCCGCGGCGCGGCCCCGTCGCGCCGGTGCGCGATCAGGTCGGTAA
>DASQGM010000031.1:0-8017 GCA_035632615.1 bacterium
CTGAGGGGCGGACGCCCAGCGCGTATTCGAACAACGAGCGCGCCTGGCCGAGTCGGGCGTCCCGGTCTGGCTGTGGTGCTCTGTGGTCGGGTGTTCACCTCGGCTGCCCAGGCGCGGGAAACACGCCTACTTGTCGCATCACTCCGAGCAGATCGGAGGCGTGCCAGTCTTCCGTGATCTTGCCATCGACGACGCGGTTGATGTGGATTGAGACCCACGCCGCCTGCTTGTTGGTCGGGGGGATGCCCATGAACGGGCCCTTATGCGTGCCGCGCGCCGCCCAGCGAGTGACGACCTTGTCCCCTACGGCGATGATGTCCTCGATCGTGACGTGGAGATCGGGAAATGCGGCACGGAATCCGGCGACCTGCTGCTTTGCGTCTTCCCGGCCCGGGGTTAGGCCGGGGCCGGGAACATGCCCAAGGTAATCGGCGGCGATGACTGCGTCAGCCACGTCAAGGTTTCCCCTATTCACGGCTTCCTCAATCCAACGGCTGACGATCTCCTTGTTTGCGTCCGACATCACCCACCTCCCGGCCTTGGTCGGAGACTCTCTTGGACCAGTGGACCCCCCGTCCCTTTGCCAGTCCGGAAAATGTCTGAGCACCCGGGGTTCGAGGCGGCGCTGAGCTTCCTGGGACTCGGGGTCCAGCCGCCGGCCCCGGGTTGGGCGCGATGCTGAGCGAAGGGCGGGACTACCTCGCGAACGCCTGGTGGCTCGCGACGTTCCCTGGGCTGGCCATTTATGTTGACGGTGCTCGCCGCGAACCTGGTCCGAGATGCCGCCCGGGACGCGCCCGATCCGCGCGGGCTCTCGGGAGCCGCGTTCTAGACCGGTGCCCCTGCGTCGACTACTTCAGGGACTCGAGGTAGTTCAACAGGGCGTTCAGGGCCTCCGGGCTCATGTGCGAAAACGCCGGCATCCGAGACGTGCCATTGAGAATCGTCGTCTGCAGCTGCGCGCGCGTCAGGAGGCCGCCGATGTGGGACAGGTTGGGCCCGGCCGTCCCCCCCACCCCCGCGATCGTATGGCACCCGGCGCATCCCTGGGTCTGGAACTCGCGCGCGCCGGGGGGGACTGCCGCGCCGCCGGGCGCCGCCGGCGCCGGGGCCGATCCGGGGGAGAGCGCACCGAGGTAGGTGAGGCCCATCACCGCGACGATGGCGATCACGGCGGACGCCATCGCGATCGGCCGGCGCACCGGATGCCGTTCCGGCGAGCGGTCGTAGAACGGCAGCAGCAACAACACCAGCACGACCCCGAGCACGATCAGGAAGATCCCGAGCGGCTCCCACTGCCCCTGCAGATACCAGAGCAGCTGGAAGAAGTCCAGGAAGTACCACTCCGGACGCGGCACGTACGTCGTCGCATTGGGATTTGCGGGTGGCTCCAGCGGGGTGCCGATGGTCAGCGCCAGGGCCGAGACCGCGAGGAACAGCAGAAGGGCAAACACAGCGTCCTTCAGGATCGACACGTAGAACGGGTGCCCGACCTGCTTCTCCATCGCGTATTGCCGCTCGTACACCTCGCGCCGCGGCAGCCCGGCCGCTTCGGGGCCGAGGTCGAGCGGCCGGCGGCGCGGCGGGGCGGCGATGCCCTGGCGGATCACCATGAACAGGTGCGCCGCGACGAAGAGCGCAAGCGCAGCCGGCAGCAACCAGATGTGAAACGCGTAGAACCGCTGCAGCGTGAGCGCGCCGACCGACGTCCCGCCGCGCAAGACGCGCAGCGCCCAGTCGCCGACGAACGGCCCCGCGCCGGCGATGTTGGTGCCGACAACGGTCGCCCAATACGCCTTCTGGTCGTACGGCAGCAGGTACCCGGTGAACGCGAAGGCCAGCACCAGGAACAGCAGCATCACGCCGGTGATCCAGGTGGCTTCGCGCGGGTACTTGTAGGCGCCGTAGGCGAACGTCCGGAGCATGTGCACGCCGATGATGACGACGAGAATACTGGCGGACCACAGGTGGATGCCAGCAACGAACTTGCCGAACGGGACCTGTTCGTTGATGAACTGGATGCTGTGGTACGCGTGCTCGGTAGACGGCGCGTAGTACACGGTCAGGAAGATCCCGGTCGCGAACTGGAGCACGAGGAGGAACAACGTCGCGCTCCCGAACACGTGGAACCATCCGATGCCTTTGGGCACCTTCCGGTCGAGGAAGCCGTGCCACAACGGCATCACGTTCAGGCGCTCGTCCACCCACGCGACAACTCGACGCCACATCGCTAGGTCCCAGGCAGCTCGAGGCCGCCCATGTACAGCACGCCGGAGTCTATCTTGACCGCGTAATGGTCCAAGGGGCGCGGTGGAGGCCCCGAGAGGACGTGCCCGTCACCGTCAAACACGCCGCCGTGACAGGGGCACAGGAACCGCCCGGCGGCTTGATTCCAGCGCACCGGGCAGCCCATGTGAGTGCAATGGATGTCATAGATCGTGGCACTCTCCGGCCCGGACCGCCGGACATAGACCGTCACCGGCGTGTCCGTTTGGATCCATCCTTCCTGCACCGGCAGACGCACGGTGGTGAGGACCGCTTCACCCTGCGGCATCGGTCCGAGTTCGCCGACCCGCACCCACGGTTCCCGCGATCGCGGCGTCGGCGGAATGGACCGACCGAGCAGCCCCCACGACGACTTGCCCCGGACGGCGGGGCCGAACAGGAAAACGATCAGGGGGACGACGAGCGCGGCCGAGATGAATCCCACGATCGCACCGAGCGCCCTCATCACGGCCTGGCGACGAGTCGATCGACCCTCCTGGGGCGCACCCTGCTCCATGCGATCCTGCCTCCTCTGTGCCCAATCTGCCCAAGTCTTGCACGTGGCCGCGGCGGCGCCCGCCCGGTCTGCCCGAGCCGCGTGGTCCGCTACTGCGATTTCGCGTGTGTTTGCAAGTACTTCAATACGAGGGCGAGATCATCCCCGCTCAGCCCGGCCCGATCGGCCATGTTCTGGATGTTGCCGGGCCACTGGTTCGCAGTGTACTGGTCCGTGGCATAGAGCGAGTGGCAGGTGCTGCAGTGCGCCTCGTAGGTCTGGCGCCCGTGGTTCCACACCGTCTGGACGTCCGTCGTGAGCGCGTTCGCGCCCACCCACCCGCTGATCGTGACCTGCGTCCACACGGTTCCGTAGCTGTCCTTCGTCTGGGACCCGGTCTGGCGCTGCACTTGGTCGGGCGCGCTCAGGTTGGCCAGCACGATGCGTTGGCCGACCGCGATCACGACGGCGTTGCTGCCCGCCGATGACCACCCCTGTACGCTCACGTGCGCGTCGGTTCCTCGGCTTTCGATCACCGACACGGGCGTGCCGGGAGTGAGCGTGCCGACGACGGTGCCACCGGGGTCCTTTCGGAGCTGGGCCGTCCCGGAACTGTAAGACGTCTTCGCGGCGGCGGCTGGCACCGGCGCGGCGGCCAGCAGCGGCGCGGACGCGTACGCCCGGCCTGCCGGCTCCACCCACCCCGAGCCCCACCCCACGAGCCCGACCGCAGCCGCCATCATCGTCAGAATGACCCATCGCTTCCCCGCCGTCATGCGCATGGCTCCCTTCACGTAGTGTTGCCGTCCCACACTTCGGCGGCGCGCTTACCCGTCGACCCGTTGCCCTGTGGGACCGGCGATTGCGCGACGAAGCCAAGCCTGATCGCGCCGGAGGTAGCCTTCCAGCATCCCGGCCGCGCTGCGGTAAAAATCGGTCGCCCCGGCAGTCGCGACGTCCGCCGCCCACCGGGGCACCCACGGCAAGAGGTGCCCTTCGAGAAACTCCAGCTGCCGTCGCCATTCCCCGACCGGAGCCGGGTCGCTCTCGGCGGCGCGCGCCGCGCCCCGTTCCACCAGATACCGCATGATCGACAACTCGACCGCGAGGTGGTCCGCCGGCGCGCCGAACTCCGCCCCGACCTGTATGCCCTCGCTCCGCAGCAGGTCGGAGACCTTGGACAGCGCTTCCCCGTAGAACCGGCCCGTCGGGCTGGTATAGACGGACTCATACGGAGGCGCGAGCCCGGGTCCAGGTCCGATGAAGAGCCGGGCATAGTCCACAGCGAGTTCCTCCACCGTGGCCGCGGGGTCCCGACCGTGGGACGCCGCCAGACATTGCAACAGCGCCGCGGCCTCCGCCTCGATACCGCAATCGATTGCGAGCTCCCGTAACAACTCCAGAGCATCCTTATTACACAGACGCGTCCACCCTTCCTGGGTGAGTTCGCGCGCAAAGATCCCCGACAGCGTCGCGTAGAGCGCCGCCCGCGCCTCCGTACTAGGAGTCCCGGCGTCCTGCACGTTCGGACTCATCCGCACCCCCTCCGTCACGTTACGCGCCCGGAGGCGGCGTGAACGCCGTCACCGCCGGCGGGACGCCCACGTACTTCTCCACCTGCACGAGCGACGAATTCGACGGGTTCCCGTCGGCCAGCCGCGAGCTCGGCGCGTCGGTGGTGACCATGTTCACGTTCCCGTGGCGGTCCAGCGTTCCGACCTGGCCGGGCGTGAGCGGATCATACCACCCTCCCTCCCGCATGGCCGCGACCCCACGACGCGTCCGCGCCGTGACCACGGCCCCGGCCAGCGTCTGCCCCCGATCGTTGAACACGCGTACGATGTCGCCGTTCGCGATCCCGCGCGCCGCTGCGTCCGCCGGGTTGATCCAGATCGGCTCACGGCCTCCGACTTCGTACTGGCGACGCAGCCCGGTCTCGTTCAGTTGCGAGTGCAGCCGGTCTTTGGGATGCGGCGTCAGCAGGTGGAGCGGGTAGCGGGCCGCCTGCGGGCTGCCCAACCACTCGGCGCGCGGCATCCACGCCGGGTGCGGCGGGACGTCGTCGTACTTGAACGACGCGATCGTCTCCGAGTAGATCTCGATCTTGCCGGACGGGGTGGAGAGCGGCCGGTTGGCGGGATCGGCGCGGAACCCGGCGTATGCGACCGCCTGGTTCGCGCTGTCCGGCACCGGGAATTCGAGATAGCCGCGCTGCCAGAACGCGTCAAAGTCCGGCAGCGTGAGCCCCCGGGCGTTCCCCGCCTGCTGTGCCGCCCCGTAGAACTGCCGCAGCCAGGTCATCTCGTCCTTGCCCTCGGTGAACTGCGGCCCGACGCCCAACCGCGCCGCCAGGGCCGCGCAGATGTCGAAGTCGTGCCGTGCCTCGAACAGCGGCGGCACGACCTGCTGCATCGCGATGATGAACTTGTCCGTCCCCACGAGGTCGTTGCGTTCGAGCGTCGTGGTGGCGGGGAGCACGATGTCCGCGTGCTTCGCGGTTGCCGTCCAGACGAAGTCCTGGACGATCGTCACCTCGGGACGCTGCCACGCCCCGACCACGCGGTTGGTATTCTGCGCGTGATGGAAGGGATTGCCGCCGGCCCAGTACACCAGCTTGATGTCCGGGTAGGTGATCTTCCGCCCGTCGTAGTCGATCGTCTTGCCGGGGTTGAGCAGGAGATCCACCCACATACTGACTGGCACGATGGCCTTGACGGGGTTCGCGCCCGCGGCCAGTCCGGGCACGCCTGGGGCGCTCCCGATCGGTGCCCCCAACCCGCTCGGGAAGTTGACCTGGGCACCTCCGCCCGGCAGCCCGAACTGGCCGAGCATGGCCGAGAGGGTGATCATCATCCACACCGGCTGCTCCCCGTAGGCGGCCCGCTGCAGGGAAAACCCGCCGACCAGCGCGGTGCGCGACTTCGCCATCCGGCGCGCGAGCGTCCGGATCGTCGCGGCCGACACGTCTGTGATGGCGGCGGCCCACTCCGGCGACTTGGGCTCGTTATCGGCCTTGCCGGTCAGGTAGTCGGCGAACCGGTCGAACCCCACCGTGTACTTCGCGAGGAAGTCCTTGTCGTAGAGATTCTCCGTGTACAGCACGTGGGCGAGCCCCAGCATGAGCGCGGTGTCCGTGTTCGGACGAATCGCGATCCGCTCGGTCTTGAGGTACTGGTCCGTGTCGCCCTCCAGGGGATTCACGGACACCACGGGCGTCCGCTTGTCCCGCAGCTGCGTCAGCCACCCCTTGTCGAGGTGCCGGCCGTCCCCGGACACGATCTCGGCCGTGACCAGCGGATCGGTGCCGAAGAGGACGACGAGTGTGCTGTTCTGCACGATCGTCGTCCACGCCGACGCGAGCGGACGGGGATCGCCCAGCACGTGCGGGGTGATCACCGGCAGCACCGGCGCGCTGTAGGTGTTCACGTAGGAGACGTACCCGCCGAACAGGCCGAGCAGACGCTGCAGCGCCTGGCTGGCCCCGTTGAACTTGCCGGCGCTCTGCCACCCGTAGCTGCCGCCGTAGATGGCGCGGTTGCCGTACTGGCTCTTCACCCGGCGCAACTCGCCCGCCACGATATCGAGCGCTTCGTCCCAGGACACGCGGACGAACGGTTCAGCACCCCGTTTGGTCGTGTCGCTCCGCGACCGGTCCCGGTAGAACCCCTGCCGAATCATCGGATACTTGATGCGGTTCGGCGCATACAGGATGTCCGGCATGGCGGCGACCATGCGGTTCGGGTTGGGATCCGCCGCAAACGGCATCGTCCGCACCACGCGTCCGTTGACGACGTCCGCGGTGAACACCCCCCAGTGCGCCGCGTTGAGCCGGGTCACCGTCGTCCCTGCTGCCGACGCCGCGGCGCCGGGCACGATCCGAATCAGGGCCGCCGCCACGAGCCCGCCCACCGCGATACCGCCCTGCCTCAGTAGTGCCCGCCGCGTCAACGTCTGCATGTCCCGCCTCCCATTTTGCGATCAGATCGAGCGCGCCGCGTTCTGTGGCCCGCCGTCGGGCAACACCGGCGCTCCCGGCCGCGCACGAGGCGGGCCGCCCCGTGGAGGAGGGCGGCCCGTTGTGGTGCAACGCCCCGTCGACACCCTACGTGCGTCCCCTGGCCTGGGTTACGCTCCCCGCGGCGGCGTGAATGCGGTCACCGCCGGCGGCGCGCCCACATACTTCTCGATCTGCACCAAGACCGAGTTGCTGGGGTTGCCGCCGGACATTCGGGAGCTCGGGGCGTCCGTGCTCACCGCGTTCACGTTTCCGTGCCCGTCCAGCGTCCCTGGGAGCCCCGGCGTCAGCGGATCGTACCATCCTCCCTCGTTCAGCACGACGACGCCGCGCCGCGTCCTCGCCGTCACGACCGCTCCGGCCAGGGTCTGTCCGCGGCCGTTGAACACCCGCACGATGTCGCCGTTCGCGATCCCGCGCGCCGCAGCATCGGCCGGGTTGATCCAGACCGGCTCGCGCGCACCGACCTCGTACCGCTCCCGCAGCCGGGTCTCGTTCAGCTGCGAGTGCAGCCGGTCCTTCGGATGACTGGGCAGGAGATGCAGCGGATACTGGGTGACCTGCGGGCTGCCCAGCCACTCCGAGGGCGTAAGCCATGTCGCGTGTCCGGGGACGTCGTCGTACTTGAACGACGCGACCGTGTCGGAGTAGATCTCGATCTTGCCCGACGGCGTGCCGAGCGCGTGATTGGCCGGGTCCGCCCGGAAGTCCGCGTACGCGACGACTTGGTTCGCCTGGTCCGGCACCGGGAACTCGATGTACCCGCCCCGCCAGAACGTGTCAAAGTCCGGCAGGTCGAGCCCGCGGGCGTTCCCCTGCTGTTGCACCGCCGCGTAGAACTGCCGGAGCCACGCCATCTCGTCCTTGCCCTCGGTGAACTGCGCCCCAAACCCGAGGCGGTCGGCCAGCCCGGCGCAGATCGCGAAATCGTCCCGCGCCTCGAACAGCGGCGGCACGACCTGCTGCATCGCCATGATGAACCGGTCCGTGCCGAGGATGTCGTTGCGCTCAAGGGGCGTCGTCGCCGGCAGGACGATGTCGGCGTGCTTCGCGGTCGGCGTCCAGACGTAGTCGTGCACGATCGTGACCTCGGGGCGGCGCCACGCCTGGATCACGCGGTTCGTGTACTGCGCTTGGTTAAAGTGGTTCGACCCCGCCAAGTAGACGAGCCGGATGTCGGGATAGGTGATCTTCCGCCCGTCGTAGTCGACAGTCTTGCCTGGGCTGGCCAGCAGGTCGAT
>DASQGM010000032.1:0-3374 GCA_035632615.1 bacterium
TCGACCAGGCGATCCGGGCGTTCTCCGTGTTCTGGATCTCGACCCCGAGTTTCTGGGTGGGCCTCCTGATGCTCATCCTGTTCGGGGTCAAGCTTGGGTGGTTCCCGGTCGGCGGGGGCGGGCAGACGTTCACGGGGCACGTGTACTACCTGTTCCTGCCCGCGCTGACGATGGGGCTTGGCGTGTCGGCCGTGCTCACCCGGAACCTGCGCGACGCGATCCTCTCGACCCTGACCGCCGAGCACGTCGTGGTGGCGCGCGCGAAGGGGTTGCCGCGCCGGCGCGTGGTGATCCGCCACGTGCTGCGCAACGCGATCATCTCGACGATCACCTTGCTCGGGCTGTACATCGGCTTCCTCGTGGGCGGGTCGGTCATCATTGAGTCGGTGTTTGCGCTGCCGGGGATGGGGAGCGAGATGGTGTCCGCGATCCTTGGACGCGACTACCAGGTCGTCCAGGGTTTTACGCTCGTGTACGCGGTGCTGGTGTCGGTCGTCTACCTGCTGACCGACATCACCTACGCCCTCATCGATCCCCGCATCGCGCTGTGACGGGGTGGGCGCGCGCATGAGCGCGACGGCCGGCAGTGAGGTGACGCGGGCGGCATCCGCCTCGCCGCGCCGCCGGTCGCTCGTCTGGGTGTGGCTGCGAAACCCGTCGCTCGTGGTGGGGTTGGTGATCATCGCCGCGGTCGTCACGGCCGCCGTGGTCGCCCCAGCGATCGCGCCCTACAACCCGATCAGGCAGAACTACGCCTCGGCCGTGCAGTCGCCGAGCGCGGCGCACCCGCTCGGCACCGACAAGTTCGGACGGGATCAGTTGTCGCGAATCCTCTACGGCACGCGCATCGACCTGACGGTCGGCTTCCTCTGCACGCTGCTGCCGTTGATCATCGGCATCGGGGTGGGGGCGGCCTCGGGCTACTACGGGGGCCTGATCGACACGATCTTCATGCGGGTCATCGACATTCAGGTGGCGTTCCCCTTCTACGTTCTGCTGATCGCGATCGTCGCGATCCTCGGGCCCGGCCTCATCAACATGTACTACGCGTTGATCCTCGTGGGGTGGGTCGCGTTCGCGCGGTTGATCCGCGGAGAAATTCTGGTCGCGAAACAGCTCGAGTACGCGCTCGCCGCGCGGGCGATCGGCTGCAGCGACCTCCGCGTCATCGTCCGGCACCTGCTCCCTAACGTCATCGGCCCGGCCGTCGTCTTCGCGATGTCGGCCGCCGTGCTGAACATCCTCGCGGGCGCCTCGCTGAGCTTCCTCGGCCTGGGCGTGCAGCCTCCCACGCCCGAGTGGGGGGCGATGATCGCGGACTCCCGCGAGTACGTGATGACGGCGTGGTGGCTGCCGACCTTTCCGGGCCTCGCGATCACCGTTGTCGGGATCGCGTTCAGCCTCGTCGGGGACGGCCTATCCGGATTCCTGAGGCGCAAGCGGTCGTAGCGCGTCTCGCCGCTCGCGGTCGCGAAACAGGCCCGCCGATGGACGTCTCCGGTCCGCGGACGCCCGTCCTTGCCGCGAGAACAACCGCGATCTAGACTTCCAGCATATGGCGTTCCGGGGGTGGGCGACGTCATGACCTACGAATCCATCAACCTCAGCCAAAAGTTCGGACTGTTCGACGAGCGATGGCAGCCGAAGGTCATCGCAGAAATGAATGACTATCAATTCAAGGTCGTGAAGTTGCAGGGCGATTTCATTTGGCATGACCACAAAGATACCGATGAGACGTTCATCGTGATCGAAGGTGATCTGCGGATCGATTTTCGCGATGGCGCGGTCCGCGTCTCGACTGGGGAAATGATCGTCGTTCCAGAGGGCGTGGAGCACAAGCCGTACGCAGAACACGAGGTCAAATTGCTGCTGATTGAACCGCGCGGGGTGCTCAACACAGGGCAGGCTGGCGGTGAACGGACCGCCAAGAACGATGTGTGGATTTGATGCTGTGTATTCTGCCTATCGCAGGCCCTGTGCGAACCTGGCCGGGGCGAGACGATGAGGAGAAAAGCGCGGCTAGCATAGACCCATGAGCGTATCCGAGATCCTGGCCCTCTACGATGCCCAGATGCGCGCCGCGCCGCCGCCGGAGGCGGGCGTGCGATACGAGCACGACGGCACGGTCGTCCGGGCGATCGGCACCCAGAACTGCATCGTCTTTTCCGACCTCGCCGGGGCCAATGTCGCGGCGGTGATCGCCGCGCAGGCCGCGTTCTTCCGGTCGATCGGCGCCGAGGTCGAGTGGAAGGTGTACGGGCATGATCTCCCGGCCGACCTCGGCCGGCAGCTCGCTGCGGCGGGCTTCGCGCCGGGCGACCGGGAGACGCTCATGGCGTTCGATCTCGCCGCGCGCACGCTGCGCGGGGCCGCGCCGACCGGTGTCGAGATCCGGCGCGTCACCGACGCGGCTGGCCTCGCAGATCTGGTCGCGGTGAGCAGCGTGGCGTTCGGCCGGAACGATGGATGGAAGATGGAGGCGTTCGGGCCGCGCCTGACCGATGCGTCGCTCGGTCTCTACGTCGCCTACGCCGGCGGCGGACCGGTGTCGGCCGCGCGGGTGGAGTTGCCGCCCGGCCGGTCCTTCGCGGGGCTCTGGGGCGGCGGCACCGTCCCAGCCTATCGCGGCCGCGGCATCTACCGCGCCCTTGTCGCAGTCCGTGCGGAGGAAGCGCGCCGGCGCGGCTACCGCTACCTCACCGTCGACGCTCGCGACGGCACCAGCCGTCCGATCTTGGAAAAGCTGGGCTTCGCGGCCTTGACGAGCATTACGGGGTGGACGCTGGGCACGGCACCGAGCCCCGCACCCGTCTGACGCGCACCGACCGTCCCCGCATCTCGGACCTTGCTGCGGGCTGCCGCCGCGAGGCCCGCACGCCCTTGCTCCATCGTCCCGGTCACGCGCTCCGCCGTGGCATTGCGACCGGCACCCAGGTGCGCAACAACCCGTCGGGGACCTTGTCCGTCTCGAACATCGACTTTACCGTGCTGCTCGCGCAGCCGCCGCGGTAGGCGGAGCCGACGCGATGCGGGCCCGCCGCCCAGTTACGCGGGGACCCGCAGCCGGTAGCCGACGCCGGCTTCCGTGAGGATGTACTGGGGCCGGGCGGGGTCCGACTCGACCTTGTGGCGCAGCTTGCTGACGCTGACGCGGAGGAGATTGAGATCCTGTTCGTACGCGGGACCCCAGACCTCGCGGAGCAGGGTCCCGTGCATGAGCACCTTGCCCGCCGAGAGCGCGAGGACCTTCAACAACGAGTATTCCACCGGGGTGAGCGCGACGTCCCGGTCCCCGACCGCGACACGGCGGCGCACCACATCCACGGTCAGAGCGCCGATCACGATCACCGCCTCGGTCCCCGGTCGGGCCGCGT
>DASQGM010000033.1:0-2710 GCA_035632615.1 bacterium
CGCCCAAGAGGGGCGGCAGGACCGGCTCCTCGAGACGCTCGGCGCCGGGCTCGCGTCGTTCGTCAACGACATCAAACAGAAGGGGCTTCAAGACCGCGTGTTGACGATGACGTTCTCCGAGTTCGGCCGACGCGTCGCGGAGAACGACTCGGCCGGGACCGACCACGGGACCGCGGCGCCGATGTTCCTGATCGGTGGGCCCGTAACCCCGGGTGTTCACGGCGCCCAGCCGAGCCTGACGGATCTCGACATGGGCGACCTCAAGTTCGGCACGGACTTCCGGAGCGTCTACGCGACCGTGCTCGAGCAGTGGATGGGCGTCAAGAGCGACCCGATCCTCGGGGGCCGCTTCCCGATTCTCGACGTCATGAAGCCCCACGTGGGCGGGATCGCACCGGTCTCGAGCCTCGGGCGGCCCGACGTCCGCCTGCGGGGCGCGTGAATCCCGCCGAGGGGAACGGGCACCCAGGGACCGACGAGGCCCACGCGTCGCGATCGGACGGGACCGACGGAGTCGACGCGGCCGCGACGGAGCTGTTCGTCTTCGTGCGCCTTCACGCCCGAGAAGGCCGCGAGGCGGCCATCGAAGGTGCCCTGCGCGAGGTGCTCGGTCCGTCGCGCGACGAGCCGGGGTGCCTCGCCATTCAGGCCTTTCGCGCGACCCAGGATCTCCGGCTGTTCTACATCCACTCGCGCTGGGTGAATGAAGCTGCGTTCGACCACCACGCCGCCTTGGCGCACACCGTGCACTTCATCCAGCGGGTCGCGGTGCTGATCGACCACACGCTCGTCGTGACGCGCGCGACGCCGATCGACTGACAACCCCGCGCGATCCGCGCGCCGGCTAGGCGGTCGCTCCCGGGGCCGCCGTCGCGTTCGCCCGGCTGAGGAGACCGTTTCGGATCGACGCCGCCGCTTCTTCCAGCCCGTAGCTCAGGAAGATCGCTTTGGACCCCGCCAAGTCGTGTCGGGGGGACTCCAGCACGTACGGCGGCGCGTGCTTGGGCAGCGGCGGCAGCGGCTCGAACGCCTCGACGAGCAGGGTGTCCGCGAGCTTGGCAAGCCCCGCGAGCCGGCGATCCAGCGCCTCCGGCGTCTCGTCCGGCAGGAGGCCGGCGGGGTGCGCCCCCGGTGGAAGCGCATCGGCCAGCAGCCGCCGGACGTCGGCGACCCCGTTGCGCACGCGCTCCAGGGTGTCGCGCAGCTCGTCGGCATACGACCGCCGCGGCACCGGTGGTCGAGGATAGTCGGGGCGCGCCTGGAGGAGCGGTTCTTCCTGAGAGAGACGTCTCAGTGCCCGCGCGACTCCCTCCAGCTGGTCCATCTGCCGCCACAGCGACTCCCACGCGGGTGTCTTGGATTGATCGGTCATGCGTGCGCCCTCCATCTCGCCGGCCCGCTCGGCCAGACTCTACCCTGCCCCCCTTCTCTTCCGTTCGCGCCCTATCCTGGAACGCCGGCCCACGCGAAGCGGTGTGCTATCATCGGAGCGTGGCGTGTCGACCGGGCGGGACGCGAGGGGCGGGAGTGACGTGACGTCGCCCGGCTGGAAGGCCACCGTGCCCCTCCCCGCCCACCTGCGCCTCGCCTGGCACGAGTCGGAGCCGTCTCCTCGAGAGATCCCCACAGCCGAGTTCTACGCGGATCTCGCATTTCCGGCCCCGCGCGACGGGGTGCCCTATCTGGTCGCGAACATGGTCATGACCCAGAACGGCGAGGCCGCGGTGGACGGGAAGGCCGCGGTGATCGGCACCCGCGTGGACGGCCTTGCCTTAACGCGGCTGCGGGTCGCGACCGACGCGGTGCTGACCGGAGTGGGGACCGTGACGGCCGAGGACGTGACGGCGGTGCTGCCGGACACGGAAGCCGCACGGCGGATCGCCTCCGGCCGGCCTGCCCGCTTGCTCGTGGCCGTGCTCGCGTCCCGCCTGTCGTGGGCTCCCGAGGTGCTGTCGCGCCGGCTCTTCACCGACCCCCGGTTCGACCGGATCATTGTGACCGGTGACCGCGGCCCGGACGCACCCGAGGTACTCCGGCGGGTCGAGGCCCAAGGCATCGAGCTCATCCGCGTGCGGACGGCGGTGGACGGCCGGCCCGCCCCGGCGGCGGTGTTGCAGGCGCTTGGGGCGCGAGCGATCCGGAGCGTCGTGACCGAGGGCGGGCCGCGGGTGTTGGCGAGTTTGTTTCGCGCGCGCCTCGTCCACGAGTACTTTCTCACGACCGCTCCCTTTGTGATCGGCGGCGCGGACGCGCCTCACCCGCTGTCCGCCGATGTGCAAGGCCCCGTGCTGCTGAGCCGCATCAGCCGGATCGAGCACGCCTTCACCGATCCCCAGACCGGGGCTGCCCTCGTCGAGGCGTTCGACCGCTTCCGCGTGGTCTATCCGGAGGCGTCGTTCCCCGCCGGGGCGAATCCTTAGGCCTTAGCGACCGTGGTCCGGCTCACCGCCGGCCGCGGCGATTCCGTGGTGTCGACGCACGCGCCACGTATCAGGGGGGCACATCTGTGTCGGATATGGTCGCCTATCTTGAGCGCACCCTGTGCGATCTTGTCAGCATTCGCAGCGTGACCGGCGAGGAGGCGGCGCTCTCCGAGTACATCCATGACGCCCTGTCTCGCGCCGGCGTCGCGGTGGAGCGCGACGCGGAGGGAAACGTGACGGCCGAGGTCGGCAAGGGCGACCGGCTCCTCGTCGTGAACGGCCACATG
>DASQGM010000034.1:0-12158 GCA_035632615.1 bacterium
GTCCGGCAGGGCGCCTGGGTAGACCACGTGACCCGCGTGCTCGCGGTCGCGGGCGTCGCGCTCCCGGTGTTCTGGGTGAGCCTGGTGCTGATCTACCTGTGCTTCTACCGGTGGCACCTGGTGCCCCCACCGATGGGACGCCTCGGGGCCATGGCCACGCCGCCGTCGGTGGTGACGGGGTTCCTGCTCATCGACAGCGCGCTCGCCCGGGATTGGGCCGTGCTGCGCGACGCCGCCCGCCAGCTGATCCTGCCGGTCGCGGTGCTCGCGTTTGCGGCGGTCGCGCCGCTCGCCCGAATCGCCCGGACCAGCATGCTCGACGTCCTCGGGACCCCATACATCCGCGCGACCCAATCGCTCGGCGTCCCGTGGCGCAGCGTCGTGTGGACGTACGCGTTGCGCAACGCGATGCTGCCGGTGCTGACGATGGTCGCGATCGTGTACGGCTTCCTGCTCGGAGGGTCCGTGCTGGTGGAGACGCTGTTTGCGTGGCCGGGGATGGGACGGTACGCGTTCAACGCGATCAGCGGCAACGACTACCCGGCCGTACAGGGGTTCATCCTGTACGCCACGGTCGTGTACCTCGTGATCTTCGTCGTGGTGGATCTCGTCTCCGCGCTGCTCGACCCGCGCGTGCAGACGTGAGAGGCGGACGGGGCAGGGGGGCACGCCGTGGTCGCTGAGGCGACGTACCTGCTACGGCGTAACCCGATCACGCTTGTCGGGCTCCTGTTGCTCGTCGTGATCGCGGTCGCGTCGCTGGCCGCCCCGCTGCTCGCGCCGTATCCGCCGCTCGGCACCGACCCGGCGGACGCCCTGCAGCCGCCGAGCGCCCGGCACTTGATGGGCACCGACGAGTTCGGCGAGGACGTGTGGTCGCGGGTGTTGTGGGGCGGCCGGATCGACCTCATGATCGCGCTCGGCGCCGTGGCGATCGCGCTCGTCTCCGGATGCGCGCTCGGCGCGCTGGCGGGGTTCTCGGGCGGGTGGGTCGACGAGGTCGTGATGCGCGCGATGGACGTCCTCCAGGCGTTCCCGTCGTTCATCCTCGCGATGGGCATCGCCGCGGCGCTGGGCCCGAGCCTCCGGAACCTGATCGTCTCCGTCGCGCTGATCAACGTGGCGGTGTACGCGCGGCTGATGCGGGCGCGGCTCCTCGTCGTGAAACACGCCCCCTACGCCGTGGCGGCGCGCGGCGCCGGGAACCCGCCGTGGCGCGTGCTGCTCGTGCACCTGATCCCGAACTGCCTGACCCCGATCTTCGTGCAGTCGAGCCTGCAGTCGGGCTGGGCGATCCTCACCGCCGCCGGCCTGTCGTTCATCGGGCTCGGCGTACGCGTGCCGACGCCCGAGTGGGGCGTGATGGTCGCGATGGGCGTCGCGCGCATCAACGCCGGCGAGTGGTGGGTCTCGTTCTACCCGGGCGTGTGCATCGCGCTCGCGGTGATGGGCTTCAACCTGGTCGGCGACGGTCTCCAGGACCTCCTGGACCCGCAGCGGCGGTAGCGATGCTGGACGTGCGCGGCCTCCGGGTGGCGTTCCACACGCGGAACGGGGTCGTGCCCGCGCTGCACGGGGTGACGTTCTCGTTGCCGCCGGGTACGGTCACCGGGCTCGTCGGCGAGAGCGGGTGCGGCAAGACCCTCACCGCCCTCGCGATCATGCGCCTCCTGCGCCCGCCGGCGGAGATTCAGGGCGGGGACGTGCGCCTGGAGGGACGCGACCTTCGCGCCCTGGCCGAGCGGCAGATGGCGCGCGTCCGCGGGGAGGGGATCGCGATGATCTTCCAGCAGCCCCGCGCGTCGCTCAACCCCGTGTTTCCGGTGGCGGCGCAGCTCGTGCACGTGCTGCGGCTGCACCGTGGACTGTCCCGCGGCGCGGCGCGGGCGGAGGGGGAGGCGCTGCTCGCACGCGTCGGCCTGGCGCGGCCGGACGCCGTGATGCGCGCGTACCCGCACCAGCTCTCGGGCGGGATGTGCCAGCGCGTGATGATCGCGCTCGCGCTCGCGTGCCGGCCGCGCGTGCTCCTCGCGGACGAGCCGACGACCGCGCTGGACGTGACGGTGCAGCTCCAGATCGTCGAGCTGCTGCGCGGGTTGCAGCGGGAGTTCGGGCTGACGGTCCTCCTGATCACGCACGACCTCGGGCTGGTCGCGGAGATGTGCGACCACGTGCACGTGATGTACGCGGGGCGCATCGTCGAGTCCGCGACGGCGGCGGCGTTGTTCCGGCGGCCGGCGCACCCATACACGCGCGGGCTCATGGCGGCACGGGTCGGGACGGGCAGCCGCGCGCTTCCCACGGGGATCCCGGGGCGGGTGCCGGCGCTCGCCGAGACACCGTCGGGGTGCCCGTTCCATCCCCGCTGCCCGCTCGCCGGGCCTGGGTGTGCCGAGCGGGATCCCGACTCGGAGGCGGTCGAAGCCGGTCACGCGGTGCGGTGCCACTACTGGCGGAGCGGGGTGGCGTAGGTGCTGCGCGTCGATGGGCTGGAGAAGCGGTATCCCGTGCGCGGCGCGGCGGGCCGGCGCCAGCAGCTTCACGCCGTCGACGGCGTGGACCTCGAGATCGCCGCGGGCGAGACGCTCGGCCTGGTCGGGGAGTCCGGCAGCGGTAAGTCGACCACCGGCCGGTGCATCCTCCGCTTCGAGGAGCCGTCTGGCGGTCGGGTGACGCTCGACGGCGTGTCCGTGACCGGCACGCGGGAGGCGCAGTTGCGCCCGCTGCGCCGGAAGATGCAGATGGTCTACCAGGATCCGCTCGACTCCCTCAACCCCCGCATGCCGATCGGCCGGCAGATCGCGGAGCCGATCTGGCTGTTCGGCCTGGCGACGCGGCACGAGTCCGACCGGCGGGTGGGGGAGCTGCTGGATCTGGTCGGCCTGCCCGCGGAGCTCGCCCATCGGTATCCGCATCAGCTGTCCGGGGGACAGCAGCAGCGCGTGGCGATCGCCCGGGCGCTCGCCCCGGAGCCGAGCTTTCTCATCCTCGACGAGCCGACCGCGTCGCTCGATGTCTCGGTGCAGGCGCAGATCGTCCGGCTGCTGGCCGAGATCCAGGCCCGCCGGCGTCTCGCGTACCTGCTCATCTCACACGACCTCGCGCTGGTCGGCGTGCTCGCGCACCGGGTGGCGGTGATGTACCTCGGCCAGATCGTGGAGCTCGGGGCGACGGACGAGGTGTTTGCGCGACCCGCCCATCCGTACACGCGGGCGTTGTTGAGCGCGGCGCCGAAGGACACCCCCGATCAGGAGCGCACCCGGGTCTTCCTGGTCGGTGAGCCCGCCGCGGCGATCGATCCCCCCGAGACGTGCCGCCTGCATCCGCGCTGCCCGTTTGCCGCGCCGTCGTGCCTCGAGCGTCCGGCCGAGCTGCAGGGATTCGCCCCCGGCCGGGCGGTCCGCTGCGTCCGGTTTCTGGACGAGCATCTCGGCGGCACCTGGACGTGGGTCCCAGGAAGCCCCGGGACCGGCGCGTAATCCCCCTACAGAGCGCGCGGATCCACCGGGACCGCGCGGATCACAGGAGGTGGACCGATGCCGTTGTCGTCCGTGCTCGAGTTCGTGGCCGGGCAGGCTCCGTTGTTTACGGAGCTGAGCGATCGGATCTGGGACACGCCGGAGCTCGGCCTGCATGAGACGAAGAGCAGCGCCACGCTGGCGGATGCACTGGCGGCCGCGGGGTTCGCGGTTGAGCGGAGCGTCGCCGGGATGCCGACCGCGTTCATCGCGAGCTACGGAGAGGGCGCGCCGGTGATCGCGCTGCTCGGCGAGTTCGACGCGCTGCCGGGGCTCAGCCAACAGCGCGGCGCGACGGAGCACCGCCCGATCGTCCCGAACGGCCCGGGCCACGGCTGCGGCCACAACCTGCTCGGTACGGCGGCGGCGGCCGGCGCGATGGCCGTCCGGCACGCGATCCGCCGCGGGGAGGTCAAGGGCACCGTGCGCTTCTACGGATGCCCCGCGGAGGAGACGCTCGTCGGCAAGACGTTCCTGGTCAAGGAGGGGCGGTTCAAGGACGTGGACTGCGCGTTGACGTGGCACCCCGGCACCGGGAACCAGCTCATGACCGAGCAGCACACCGCGATGAACTCCGCCCGGTTCACGTTCCGTGGGGTGGCGTCGCACGCGGCGGCGATGCCGGAGAACGGCCGCAGCGCGCTCGACGCGGTGGAGCTGATGAACGTCGGCGCGAATTTCCTGCGCGAGCACGTCCACTTCTCGACGCGCATCCACTACGTGATCACCGACGGCGGCCTCGCCCCGAACGTCGTGCCGAATCGCGCCGAGGTCTGGTATTTCGTCCGCGCGCCCCGGCGGTTTCAGGTGGAGGACGTGTACGCCCGCCTGCTCGACATCGCGCGCGGCGCCTGTCTCATGGCCGGGACGACCCACGAGGTCCGGCTCGTCGCCGGCTGCTACGACACGCTGCCGAACAAGGTCCTCGATGGCGTGCTGCAGCGCACGATGGAGGCGATCGGCGCGCCCGCGTACACCGCTGAGGAGAAGGCGCTCGCGCGCAAGCTGCAGGCGACGTTTCCGGAAGGCGCGTTGCGCAAAGGCCTGGACGACCTGCGGCGGCGCGGCGTGGACCTGGGGCAGCCCGGCGATCCCGGCACCGACCTGATCGAGCGGATCCTGCCGGCGCCGCCGTACGGCGAGCCCGCCGGCGGCTCCACCGACGTCGGTGACGTCTCCTACGTCGTGCCGACCGCGGAGATGCGGACGGTGACGGCCCCTCTCGGGATGCCGGGCCACTCCTGGCAGAACGCGGTGAGCGTCGGCAGCCCGATCGGCCGGCGGGGGATGCTGTTCGCCGCGCAGATCCTCGCCGCGGCGGCGTGTGACCTGATGAAGGACCCGGACCTGGTCACGCGCGCGAAGGACGAGCATCGGGAGGCGACCGCGTCGGCGCCGTACGTCTCGCCGGTGCGGGACGTGCCGGGGCCGGCGCTCGACCTGTAGGCGAAGGGGTGACGCCGTCGACGTGACCCCGCCCGGTCCTGTCAGGGGCGTCGGGAGGGGACGCGGGCACCACACGACGATACCGGCGACACGGAGGCCGCGATGCCGGAAGTCTACGTCCACGCCGTCAGAGGACGGACGCTCGAGCAAAAGCGCGCGCTCGTGAAGGACATCACCGACGCCGTGGTCCGCAACTTCGCCGTGTCTGCGGACGCCGTCATGGTGGAGATCGTGGAGATCGATCCGAGCTGCAAGGCCAAGGGCGGCGTGCTGTTCAGCGAGCGTCGCTCCTAGCGCGCCGGAGCGCTTCACGGGGAAGGAGACCGGGAGGCCTCATGGAAGTCAGCTGAGATACGGCACAATGGTGGAGGACGTCATGACGCCGGGGACACAGAGCACCAAACTGGATCGCGAGGCGGATCTCCTCGACCGCGCCGGCCGGTACTTGGCCGGAGGCGGGTTAGGGCTGTTCGTGCTGCCGCCCGAGGTGAACCTCGTCATCGCCGAGGGCCACGGAAGCCACATCACGGACGTCTCCGGCCGGGATTTCATCGACTACCACCTCGGGTCGGGGCCGGCCCTGCTGGGGCACGCTCATCCGGAGATCGTTGAGGCGGTCCAGCGGCAGGTCGCGAAGGGCTCAACCTACTACTTCCTCAACGAGCCCGCGATTCGGCTCGCCGAGCGGATGGTGGGGGCGATCCCGTGCGCGGACCAGATCCATTTCACCGGATCCGGCACCGAGGCGACGTTCTTCGCGCTGCGCGTGGCCCGCGCCGCGACGGGGCGGCAGAAGATCCTCAAGTTCGAGGGCGGCTGGCACGGGATGAACGACTATGGACTGTGGGGCACCGTGCCGTCGCGCCCGAGCGCCTATCCCAACGCCGAGCCGGATTCGCTCGGAATTCCCGACGCCATCCGCGGGCAGGTGTTGGTCGCGCCGTTCAACGACGCGGCGCGCGCGGCGTCGCTGATCGAGCAACACGCTCGCGACCTGGCCGCGGTGATTGTGGAGCCGCTCCAGCGGGTGTTGGTCCCGGTGCCGGGGTTCCTGGACACGCTGCGCGACGTGACGCGGCGCCACGGGATCGTCCTGATCTTCGACGAGGTGGTCACCGGCTTTCGGATCGCCTGGGGCGGGGCCCAGGAGCGCTATGGCGTCGTGCCCGATCTCGCCACGTACGGCAAGGCGATGTCGGGAGGGTTCCCGATGGCGGCGATCGGGGGCCGGAGCGACGTGATGAAGCACCTCGACGCCCGGCGCGTCGACCGCGCGCACCTCGTCTGGGCCAGCGGCACGCTGAACGGCAACCCCGTGAGCTCGATCGCCGGGCTGACCGCGCTGGAGATTCTCTCGCGCCCCGGATCCCTCGAGCACTTCCACCACATCGGCGGCCGGCTGCGCCGCGAGATCGAGGCCCTGGGGACCCGATACGGGTTCGCCGTGCAGACGCCGGGTGAGGACGCGGTGTTCGGCGTGCGGTTCACGAACCGGCGTCCGCTGCGGACCTGGGAGGATCTGCTGACGGCCGACAAGGACCTGAACCTGCGCTGGTCGATCGAGCTGATCCGGCGCGGGATCCTCGTCAACCCCAACGAGAAGTTCTACCTCTCGCTGGCGCACACCGACGCCGACGTGGACCGAACGCTCGAGGCGTGCGACCAGGCGTTCGCGGCGATCAGGGGCTGACCTCGATGGCGGATCGTACTTCGAACGCGCAGCCAGGTGCCGGCTCCGGGTACGCCGACTGGCAGTTTTCCAGCTCGACGCGCCCGGTGATCCGAGGCCGCTCGCTCGTCGTCGCGTGCGGGCACTACCTGGCCGCCGCGGTTGGGATGCGCATGCACGCGCTCGGCGGCAACGCGTTCGACGCAGGCGTGGCGATGGTCTTCGCGCAGTCGGTGCTGGAGTTTCAGAGCTACGGGTTCGGCGGCGAGGTCCCGATCTTGCTGTACGACGCACGGGAACGCCGGGTCGTGGTGATCGACGGGAACACGCGCGCGCCGGCCGCGGCGACGATCGAGTGGTTCCGCGCGCGCGATATCGCGCTGATCCCGGGCGACGGGTTCCTGGCGGCGGGCGTGTGCGCGGTGCCCGACGCGCTGATCACCGTGCTCGACCGGTACGGGCGCCTGACGCTCGAGCAGGTGCTCGCGCCGGCGATCGAGCTGGCCACCGGCGGCTTCCCGATGTACGAGGGGATGCTGCGATCGATCGTCGACCATCAGGAGCGGTTCCGCACGGAGTGGCCGACCTCGGCGGCGTTGTTCCTTCCCGGTGGCGCGGTCCCCGCGCTCGGCGACACTTGGCGGAACCCCGACCTCGCGCGGACGTTCGAACGGCTCGTGGACGCGGAGCGGGGCGCCCGGTCGCGCGGCCGCAGCGAGGCGCTCCGGGCGGCGCGGGATTGCTTCTACCGGGGCCCGATCGCGCGCGAGATCGTAGCGTACCAGCGCGACACCAAGATCCGCGATGCCAACGGCACGGTCTCGAACGGGCTGCTCGCGGAGGAGGACTTCGCCGCGTTCAACGTCCGCGTCGAGGCGCCGGTGTCGTTCGACTACCGCGGCTACCAGGTCCACAAGTGCGGCCCCTGGTCGCAGGGGCCCGTCTTTCTCCAGCAACTCGCCCTGCTCGAGGGCTTCGACCTGAAACGGCTGGGGCTCAACTCGGCCGACTACATCCACACCATGATCGAGGCGACCAAGCTGGCGATGGCCGACCGCGAGCGTTACTACGGCGATCCCGAGTTCGTGGACGTGCCCCTGCGCGGCCTCCTGTCGAAGGCGTACGCGGAGGCGCGGCGCGGCCTGATCGATCCACGCGTGGCGTCCGCGGAGCTGCGGCCGGGCGACCCGTATCCGTTCGAGGGACGCGCGGCGCTGTCCGGTCAGATCCCGGTGGAGGGCCGCGCGTGGGGCGGGGGCACCACCGGGACGCGCGCCGTGGACGCCGACGGGAACATGTTCTCCGCGACGCCGAGCGGCGGGTGGTTCCGCAGCTCGCCGGTGATCCCCGGGCTCGGCTTCTGCCTCGGCACGCGGATCCAGATGTTCTGGCTGCACGACCCCGCCCACCCGGGCGCGCTGGTACCGCGGAAGCGGCCCCGCACGACGCTGACGCCGTCACTCGTGACGCGGGAGGGCCAGCCGTATCTCGTCTTCGGCACGCCGGGGGGCGACCAGCAGGACCAGTGGACCGTGCAGTTCTTCCTCAACGTCGTCGACTTCGGGATGGACGTGCAGGACGCGATCGACGTGCCGAGCTTCCACACCGGCCACATGCCGAGCTCGTTCTATCCGCGGGCGGCCAAGCCCGCGGAGCTGACGATCGAGGGGCGCGTGCCGGGCCCGGTGCTCGACGAGTTGCGCGAGCGGGGGCACGACGTCAAGGTCATCGGCGACTGGAGCCAAAACTACACGACCGCGATCATGTACGATCCCCGGCGCCGATTGATGGAGGGCGGCGCGAGCTCCCGCGGCGAGCGCAATTACGCGATCGGCTGGTGACCGGGGGTACGGTCAGGCAGACGATGTCCTCGAGGGTGCCGACCGATCCCGTTGCGCGTCACGGTCCATACGTCGTGGCCGGCGGTCGCCGCGATGGTTGCGAGGGCCGTAAAGGCGCCGGGCGGCTAATCGCGTCGACCCGAGGAGATTAATGTTCTCGGATCTGGAATCTGCCTACCTCCGCTCGCAGCGGCTCGCGCGAATCGCGACGGTGTCGCCGGCGGGGCAGCCGGACGTCGCGCCAGTCGCGTACGAGTTCGACGGGACCCACCTCTAC
Source organism: bacterium (assembly GCA_035632615.1). GTDB lineage: Bacteria > Sysuimicrobiota > Sysuimicrobiia > Sysuimicrobiales > Segetimicrobiaceae > JAJPIA01. Next base: position 8,752 of record DASQGM010000034.1, read on the forward strand.
GTCGGCGGGCTGTCGATGACGCGCACGCTCAAGTACCGGAACGCCCGTGCTAACCCCCGCATCGCGATCGTGGTGGACGACGCGGGCGAGGGCCCGCGATCCCCGCGGGGCGTGAAGGTCCACGGCACGGCGACGCTCGAAGAGCGTGACGGGCCCCGCGGGCCGAGGCCGGTCCTCAAGATCGCGCCGACGGCCCACTGGAGTTGGGGGATCGAGGGCCCGACGTTCCGGGACGGCGCGCCCGTGATCAAGAAGACCCCTTGGCCTCGAGGATCGTGACGTCCGAATCGTACTGCTCAAACCAACGGGGCGTGCCTACGGTACTGAATTGGGGCCGCGCCAGGAGGGAAGTCGCGTACACCTGAGGGGAGGACCATAGGTTCGAGGTGGGCGGCGCACGAGAATTATTGATTCTTGTATAAGTAATGGAAATACCCGCTCTAACGCGCTAGCAGGAAATCGAGCGGTTAGTCGGAGGGCGGTTCCGGCCAGTCGAAGACCCTTAGCCAAGTCCCATCCGGCTGACGGCGTGCCACCTGGACTCGGATGCCCTTTCCATCGCGCCGACGCGTCGAGGTGAGAGCGAGGTCACCGCTGCGGAGCGTGGGTAATCCATCCTCCGCTTCAAGGCGTGGCGCCCTCGCGAGCATCTGTTCGTACACTCTGCGGATGGCGTCCCGCCCGACCGTCAGTTGTCCGGGTGGAAACGCCAGCACGGCATTGGGCTCATAAAGCGCGGCAAGCCCCTCGGCGTCGCCACCATTGGTTCGTGCTACAAAGAGCCGCGTCAGATCCTCCGGTTGACCAGTGCCTTCTCGCTCACCCGTCATCATACATCCACCTCCTGAACCCAGAGACATGCCGGTCGCAAACAGCGTGTGGCTATCATCCCCAGAGCGCCCGCTTCGTCACCGTCATGAACACGACCACCGCCACGATGACCGCGAGCACGATGCCAAGCCGCGTGTTTCCCCAATGCCATCGACCTCCGCGCCTTCGCTGCCACGCAGCGGCTCATGGGTCCCGCACCCACAAGCGCGCCGGCGCAGACCACGGCGGCTGTCTCACTCATCGTCGTCCGCCATGCGGATGACGATCTTGCCGAACCGGACCGGGCCCAGACTGCACTCGAACGCCTCGCGGGCCGCAGCGAAGGGAAAGACGCGGTCGATTATCGGTTGGAGGTCGCCGCAGTCCACCAACCGTGCCATCTCGACCAGTTGCCCGCGGTTGGGCTCGACCACAAAGTACGCGGCGCCGATCCCGCGCTCGCGACCGTACTCTGCCGGCGGCTCCTCGGCGACCGAGACGATCCTGCCACCGGCCCGGACGACAGCGAACGAGCGCCGCAACCTGTCCCCGCCGACCGTGTCGAACACGACGTCCACAGGTCCGACGGCGTCTTCGAAGCGCGTCTGGGTGTGATCGATGACCTCCTCGGCGCCGAGTGTGCGTACGCGCTCGACGTGCGCGGTGGACGCGGTCCCGATGACGTAGGCTCCGTGCAGGCGGGCCAGCTGGACCGCGAAGCTTCCAACGCCCCCGGCCGCGCCGTGGATCAGCACCCGCTGCCCCTGCGTAAGGCCGCCGTGCTCGAAGAGGCCCTGCCACGCGCTGAGCCCAGCCAGTGGGATCGCCGCGCTCTCGACGTGATTCCGTGTTCCAGGCTTCGCGGCGAGGACGGCCGCCGGAACGACCGTGTACTCAGCGGCAGCGCCGTTTCGGTCGAAGCCGCTCAGCGCGTAAACGGCATCCCCAATTGCCACGGTATCAACGGCGGGACCGACCGCAGCTACGACCCCCGAGAACTCGTATGAGGGGACCGCTGGAAGACGATCGACGGGCCAGGTGAGCTCGTCGCGGGTGATCGCGGCCGCGTGCACTCGTACCAGTGCTTCGCCGGGCCCGGGCCGCGGGGTCTCGAGCTCCTCGTAGACGAGGTGTGCGGGATCGCCCGCCGCGTGCAGCCGCACCGCGCGCATGACAGTCGCAACCGGCGCCGTCGCCTTCGAGTTTGAACTCGCGCCCGCCATCATGAATCGGTACCTCCCTTGCGGACAGTCCGGAGCGCCGCGCGCGCGAGGACGGGCCACCGGCTTGCGTGCCGACTCGGAACCTCCACCCACGCCTTCATCGGCCGGCCCCTTCTCAACGGATCGAAGGGCCGCGCCCCGGCCAGCGCCAGCGCCCGTTTGCGCGCGACGCCGCCGAGTTTGAACACCATCGCCTCGTCGAACCGACCGGCGAAAACCTTGCCGTGGATCATGAGGCTCGGATTGCCAAAGATCGTTCCTCTGACAGCCGACGCGTTGCGTACAAGGGCCGACGCGAGAGCATCGTACTGGCCCTGGGCGTTCCTGGTCGTGGGCATTTCCACCGTCACCATCCCGCGAATCTCGAATCGGCGCGCATCATGACGCGATTCGTGCATGACCAATGGTACATGGCAATGGATCAGCCAGAAAGATCCATTTATGATATTCTGTTTGTACCACTTCTATGCCACGACGAGGGGATGCTGTCGAATTGATGCTTCAGCCGCGGGACCCCGGCGTGCCGGCCTACCGCTGGCTATACGCGGCCCTGCGCGGCGAGATCCTGGCAGGCCGCCTGCGGCCTGGGACGCGGTTGCCTGCGACGCGTGACTTGGCCCGGCAATACGGGCTGTCGCGGGGAACGATCGTCAATGCTTTCGGGCAGTTGGAGTCCGAGGGCTACGTGGACGGGACGACGGGCTCCGGTACGTATGTCAGCAAGACCTTGCCCGACGAGTTGCTCCACGTGAGAGGGGAGACCGGCCCGAGTCCGCCGATGCTCCGACGAGCGCGGCGGCGCGTGTCGGACTACGGCCGTCGAGTGACACTGTTTTCGGGTGTCGAGGTCCGTCCTCCCCGTGCGTTCCGTACGAATCTGCCCGCGTTGGACGCGTTTCCGGCCGCGGTATGGGCCCGAATCATGGCGCGCCGTGCGCGACATTCGTCATCGAGCCTCCTCATGGGATGCGAACCCATCGGCTACGCTCCGCTACGGGCTGTCGTGGCCCACTACCTCGGGATGTCACGCGGCGTGCAATGCATGCCGGATCAGGTCGTGATCGTCTCCGGGGTTCAGGAAGCGCTCGACCTGGTGGCGCGGCTCTTTCTCAATCCGGGGGATCGTGTCGGCATGGAGAACCCCGGGTACCCGGGCGCGGCCGTCGCGTTCGAATCCGTCGGCGCGAGACTCTCGTTCGTGCCCCTCGACGATCAGGGCATGCTGGTCCGCGACCGGAGCCTACGGGGAGCGCGGCTCGTCTATGTGACTGCCGCGCATCAGTTTCCATTGGGCATGACAATGAGCCTGCCGCGGCGCCTTCAGTTGCTGGAGTGGGCTGGAAAATTCGGCGCGCTCATCTTCGAGGACGACTA
>DASQGM010000035.1:0-4782 GCA_035632615.1 bacterium
CCCGGTCCCGCTCGGCGTCGACGCGATCCCGAGCGGCAGCGCCCTGGTGCTGGTTGTCGGCCGGGACGCCGGAAACGGCGCGACTGCGACGGACACCGTCGGCACGATGATGCGCCGGGCGGCCGCCGGTGGGCCTGTCGCGGCGGTCGCGGTCGGCGTGCCCTACGGGCTCGCGCGCCTTCCCCGCGACGTCGGGTGCCTCGCCGTGTACGGGGCGGACCCGGCGTCGCTCCGCGCCGCGGCACGAGTCCTGGCCGGGACCCTCCAGCCCCGCGGCCGCCTACCCGTGACGCTCGCGGAGCCTGACGAGACGCACCCGGAGACGACCGGCGAGGCGTGACAGCGCGGCGGGGTCCGTTCCGAGCAGCCTCCTGATTCCGTCCGGAAACGATTCGGCGATCTCAAGCGCCTCGCGCGTCGCCGCCAGCGCACCCTCGAGGTCGCCGCGTTTCGTGCGCGCCTTCGCGACTTCCTCGAGCACGTGTGCACGGAGCCGGTCGGGCTGTGTCCATGTGACGGCTTCGGCTTCCCACCGTTTCCGAGCCGCGTCGGCGTCGCCGGCGACCCGGTGGGCGCGCGTCACCTTCTGCAACACCCGCCATCGGTCGCCGGGCCGATCGGTCTCGTTCAGCGCCCGCTCGAAACACTCGATCGCCACGGCGTGTGCGCCTTGCCGGCTCACGAGCACGCCGGTGCCCTCCCAGTCGAGCGGCACGCCTGCATCCCGGGGCGAGCGCAGAATCCGGACGACCTCCCCGTGTAGCAGCACCAACGCGAGCAGATCGGACCGGTTGTGGACGAGGATCGGGTTCAGCGCGGCGCGGTCCGTGTCTCGGAGGTACCGGACGTAGATCCCGGGGATCTCCCATCCGGGCACGTCATCGTACCGCGGCGCCCCTAGCACCTCGGCCTCGAGCGCGCTCAGCCGGTGCGTCCCGAGCACTCGATGCCACAGGCGGCGGGCCGGATGGATCAGATCCGTGTGGACGTCGAACGCCGCCGGTTGCTGGCGCGCGAGCACGAACCGGGCCTCGATGATCGGCCAGTCGAACCGCTGGCCGTTGAACGTGACGAGACGCCGCGCCCGTCCCAACCGCTCCGCCAGCGCCGCGAGGAGATGGCGCTCGGCGGAGAGGCGCCGCAGCAACAGCTGCTCGGTGACCAGCCGATCGCCGTCGAGGTACGCGAGCCCCACGAGGAACGCGTACGTCCCGGTGCCCCCGGCCAGGCCGGTCGTCTCGGTATCGAGCCAGACGGTGTGCGCAAGGTCGTCCACGTCGCCGAGCGCGCGGAGCGTGTCGCCCAGGACACACCGCCCGTGCCGGTGCCCGCGTCCGAACGTTGCCCGCACCACTTCCACGCCGTCGCCCGCCGGCGCCGGACGTGTGACGGAGGCGATCGGGGTTGCCGCGCGGTTCGTCGTGGCGAGCGGCCCAGGTGCGCGCCCCGCGCCGAGACGCCGCAGCCGGTCCCGCACGCTTTCGGGCGCGGTCACGGGAATCGCGGGCTCAGGCGGGGACGCAGACATGCCTGAGGAGATGTAGCGTCCGCCGCTTCGCCTCCGGGCCGAGTTCGAGGACAGGGCCGACGCACGACGGGCACCCCTGCTCGCAGCCGCAGCGCTCGACGAGCGACGCCGCGGCGTCCAGCAGTTCGCCGCGCAGCGCGAACAGCCGCTCCGCGAGGCCGACGCCGCCCGGGACCTCTTCGAACAGGGTCACCGTCGGCTCGCCCGTGTGCGGCGATCGGATCTCCACGGTGGAGCCGAGGTCTCGCGGATCGGTCATCAGGTAGAGGGGCGCGATGTTCTGGAGCGCGTGCGCCACGCCCAGCAGCGCGCCCTGGAGCGCGTCGGTGTCCATCTCGGGGACCCGCGCCCGCGGGAACACCCACCACGCCGCCGTTGTGTGCAGTGTCGTCTCCGGCAGGTGGATCGTCCCGAAGCCAACGTTCTCGTGCGTGGCGAGCCGGAGCTTCTTGAAGATCGTCGGCCGGAACGTCACGGCCGCCTCTCCGTGCGCCGCGTCCCGCTCGTGCGCGAACTCCTCCAGCACCCGCACGCCCACCGCGATCTGCGCGTCGGTGTAGTAGTCCACGTCCACGCGCCGGACGTACGCCTTGCGCTCATCCCAGTCGAGGCGGTCCACGTGGAACTGCTGTCCCAGGTGGATGTAGATCGCGTCCTCGTGCACGAACGCCGGCGCGGACGGGAGATCGATCTCGCCGATGACGCGCGGCCGGGGCTCCGTCGTGTCGATGATCACGACGTTCTCCTCGCTCGCGCTCCTGAGGCTGATCCCCTCGGCGGGATACGCTTCGGCCACGTAGTGCCAGGCGTCGGCGTCGTGGTGCAGCACGCCCTGCTCCTCCAGGTACGCCAGGATCTCGGGCAACGTGCTCGGGCCGAACGTCTCGCCGTCGCGCACCGGCAGCTCGAACGCCGCGCACTTCACGTGACTGGCCAGCACGAGGAGGTTGTCGGGGTTGATCCGGGCCTCCTCGACAGGCTGGTCGAACAGATATGCGGGATGGGTCGCGATGAACTGGTCGAGGGCGCCGCTCGTCGCGACGACCACCGCGAGCGAGCGGTCGGCTCGGCGCCCCGCGCGGCCCATCTGCTGTCGCGTGCTGGCAATCGTCCCCGGATAGCCGACGAGCACGGCCGCGGAGAGCTGGCCGATGTCGATGCCGAGCTCGAGGGCGTTGGTCGCCGCCACGGCGCGCACCGCGCCGCTGCGGAGCCCGGCCTCGATTTTCCGCCGCTCGTTCGGAAGGTAGCCCGCCCGATATCCGCAGATCGCGTCGGGGTCGAGGTGGTGACGCCGGGCCTTCTCGCGCAGGTACGTGGTCAGCAGTTCCGCCCGGAGCCGCGTCCGCGCGAAGAAGATCGTCTGGATGCGGCCCTTCAGCAGCTCCTCCGTCAGCGCGACCGACTCCCGCACCGCGTCCCGCCGGATGCCGAGCGCCGGGTTCACGACCGGCGGGTTGTACACCGCGATCGTCCGCTCGCCGCTCGGGGCCCCGCTCTCGTCCAGCACCGTCACGGGCCGGCCGATCAGGCGCGCGGCGTGCTCCCCGGGATTGCCGATCGTCGCCGAGCAGCAGATGAACTGCGGCGTGCTCCCGTAGAACCGGCAGATGCGCATGAGTCGTCGCAGCACGTTCGCGAGGTGCGATCCGAACACGCCCCGGTAGTGGTGCAGCTCGTCGAGCACCACGTACCGGAGATTCTCGAACAGGCGGAGCCACTTCGTGTGGTGCGGCAGGATCGCGGTGTGAAGCATGTCCGGGTTCGTCACCACGATGTGCCCGGCCGCGCGGATCGTCCGCCGCGCGTCTCCGGGCGTGTCCCCGTCGTACGTGTACGCGCCGATCTCGACGCCGAGCGCCGCGATGAGCTGCTGCAGCTCGTCCACCTGGTCGGCCCCGAGCGCTTTCGTCGGAAACAGGTACAGCGCGCGCGGCCCGCCTCCGCGGAGGATCGCGTCGAGCACCGGGAGGTTGTAGCAGAGCGTCTTGCCGGACGCCGTCGGGGTGACGACGACGACGTCGCGCCCCGCGCCGACGGCGTCGAACGCTTGAGCCTGGTGCGTATACAGCCGGCGAATCCCGCACCCGGCGAGCGCTTGGCGCAGGCGGGGATCGACCCCGCCCGGAAACTCGGCGTACCGGGCGGGTTTCGCCGGAAGCGTGCGCCAGGCCGTGAACTGTGGCGCGTATCGAGGACGCGTCCGATAGGCGTCGAGGATCTGCTCGAGTGTCATGCGTCGCCCCCTGGTGCGTTCGCCGGCGTCGTATCGATGCGCGATTCACGCCGCGACAGGCCGCGGCGCGCCAACAGTTGTTCGCGAACGCACGTTCGGCCTCGGTCCTCGCGACTCCTCCCTGCTTCCGCGCGGGCGTGTTTTCCTTGAAATACCCGACGCGCAGCGGCTGGAGGGACCGAGGGACCAACAACGCGCACTCGGGAGCCCGAAAGGAGCTCTCCGGACAAGGACCACGCGATGGCGCCATATCGCCACGCCAGATGGCGGAGACCCCGGGGGTCTTCACGCGCGTCGGCTTCCTCGCCGGCCGCTAGCGGACGATTGCCGGGACGGGAGGCGGGTTCATCATCGCCTGCTTCCGCAGCTCCTGTTGCGCCCCTAGAACGCGGTCGTCACGGCACCGGTGAGCGCGGTTGTGCCGAGGTCGTGGAAGGGACCGACGACGGTGCAGCCGTCTGTGCTGCGCCTCGCGGTCAACGGCATCAGACGGCTAGTTGTAACGGCGATGAATTTGAAGCCGTAAATACTTGCCTGACTTGCCTGACCCATCGGTTCGGCATCACACGCGTGGCCACCACCGCCTGACCCGGCTGCAGTATACTTCGTACTCGTGCCCAAAAACTCGTCGCAAAGTGGGCTCTTCGTACCACACCACAAAGAGATGACTGGCAACGAAGAAGAGACCAGTATACTCAACGAGCAACAGCGATTTGTAGAAGAGCGCCGCACCAGCAAACATCAACCCTACGCCGATGTACATGGGATTCCGTACGAAGCGGTAGGGACCGCGTGTCACCAACCGTCTGGGCGCCGCGAACGGTGCGGGAGTACCTCGGCCGACGAACGCGAAACTGGACACGCACCACAGCGCGACCGCCCCGCCCGCAGTGCAGATCACGATCGCGGCAAGATGGAATACTCCAATCCCCGCGGGACGGACGACGGCTGAGAAGAGGCGGATCGGTACATAGATGAGCACCAGGCCGAAGAGAAGAATAAGCACGAAACGCCTAGG
>DASQGM010000036.1:0-8250 GCA_035632615.1 bacterium
CGGCCCCTTCTCCTTGCGAGCGGCCCGCTGTGCGGGCTACTTGGCGATCATGTGCCCGGTCGCCGCGAGAGCGATGCCGACGAGGAGCGCACCGGCGAGGACCCACATGGCGAAACACCTCCTTGTGTTTCCCCCCTGGCAGTGCTGCGCAGTCGCGACTGCCCTAGATTGTTACCCGGCTTCCCGCAGCGTCAAACGCGTACCGCCACGCCGCCGCACGCTCGTGACCCGGGGCGAGCGCAGGCCGGGCGAGGCGATCCGCTGGATGAGCGGTTGGACCTCCGCGACCTGATCGCACAGCACCGATCCTCGGGGCAAGAACACCGAGTTTCCGCTCACCGACTTGGTCCGGCACTCGGTCTACCGCCGGTTGGCGGGCCATGAGGACGTGAACGATGCGGAGCGCCGCTCCCACGATCCGATGTTCCGGCTGATCGGCTCGGCAAGGATCTGGGTGCGCGGGGCGGTCCTGACGTCTCGCGTGCACTCGTTCGAGACGGAGCCGTTGACCCAAGACGGGAACCTCACGGGGTTGGCCGCGATCAATCGGGAACTACTCGCGAGGGTGGACGCGATGGAGCCCTGGCGACGGGTGGTGCTCGATCTGGACCGCACCGAGATCCCCGTCAAGGGTCAGCAGGAACAGAGCGCCTACGGTGGCCACTTCGAGTCGACCCGCTATGAGGCGAAAGTGAACCGGTGGCGATCACCCTGGCCTGGTCTGACGTTCTCGCCCTGGGGTGATGCTCTTTGGCAAGCATAACGCACCACCGCGGCGCTACCAGATGAACAGGATCACAGACGCGGCGAGCAGCGCTCCCATGGCGACATTGAAGAGACGGAAGGCACGCTCGGATCGCAGGACGCGCTGCAAGACCGCGCCGAAGGCGAGCCAGGGCCAACAGCTGGGTAGGCACGCAAGGAAGAATAAGAGCCCGAGGGCGGCGGACTGCCCCAGCGCACTGCCAGCCCCCTCATGGAGAAAGGTGGCGGCGGCGCTGGCACACACGAGCCAGGACTTCGGGTTGACCCATTGAAAGGCCGCCGCGCCGATCAAGCCGACCGGCTTGCCACCCGTTGCCGCGCTGGCGCGGCGGGCGGTCGCGATCTTCCACGCAAGGTAGCACAGCACTACGGCGCCGCACCATTTGACACCCGTGAGGACGAAGGGATTGTTGAGGATCACGCTGCCGAGGCCGAAGGCCACAATGAACATCATCCACGCCATGCCGATAGCGACCCCCAAGAGGCAGGGAAGGCCGCGCAGCACGCCGACATTGGCCCCCGTGGCGGTCAGCAGCACGTTGCTGGGCCCGGGCGTGCCGGCGGCGGCAACCGAGAACGCGAAAAAGGTGATGGCCTGTTCCCGCGTCATTTCAACCAGCCGCCGCGTCTCGGGTATACTAGCCGCATGGCGTCCATGTTAGGGGGATCCACCGGCGAGGGTCTTGTACGTTCGTGCGACGGGGAGACTGGGTGTGCACGTCCGAGCCGGGGGAGGGCGTCGAACTGCTGCGCGCCTGGTTCGGCGGGCGCGCTTTCGCCAAGCATCGCCACGACACCTACGCCATCGGCGTCACCGAGGCCGGGGTGCAGACGTTCGACTATCGTGGCGGGGTCCGAACGCAGCACGCCGGGCCGGGTCATCGTGCTCCACCCCGACGAGATGCACGACGGCCGCGCTGGAACCTCGGGCATGAATAGGAGCGCGGCACGCCGCGGAGATGGTCAAGTTCGTTCGGTCACAGCGGGGCGTGACAGCGACCGCAGATGGCCTCCGCGCGGCGCCCCGCAGGAACGCGGTTCTTTTGTCCGCACTGCGGGCACCTGAGGATCACAGTGTCGAGAGATGCGTCGGGCACGATCGTGCTGGCCTCGGCCTCGGAATCAGGTTGGTATTTGCAGTGATTGAGCGACGCGGAGACGGTCGGGATGACTTCCTGAAAGAGCTGCGCGCACCACAGCGATTGCACCGGCCCGAAGGGTTTGTTCGGCCCGAACAGGTGACGCGCGACCGCGTCTCCGAGCCGGAGCCCGATCTTCGCCTCGTCGGACTCTGTGCCGACGGCATTCGCCAGAGGGTCGTACTCGCCGGCGCGCTCGCGAACCAGATTCGCGAAGGGCGGGTATTGCTGAAAGTCCACCGTGTTCTTGAAGGTCACGTAGTGAGGCCAGTCGAGTTTATCGGGCAGGCGCCTCGCCAGCGCCTCGCGGCCTTGGCTCCACAGACAATACGAGAACACCGAATACGTATCGGCCACCACTTGTCTCTGGACTTTGGTGAGTGCGGTCAGCAGCGGATGGCGCGAGGCGTTCCAGGCCGTGGCAAATGCGCTGAACACGAACAGCTCCAGCGACACGACATGGTACCCGAGTCGCTGGGCAGCCTTGAGGTGCGCATCAAAGCTGCCGCCGGCGATCGCGGTGAGGGACAGCGCCAGTTCCACGGGCGTGACGCGCTGAACCGGCGGCTTTCGGCCCGAACGAGAGAACAGCCCCATGCACGGCCCTCGTGGTCTCGCTAGCGTCTAGGCGGGCCCGCCCGCGACAAGTTCACCCACCGTTCGCGTGCTTGGGCCGGACAGGTAGGGCATGAAGTGCTCACGGAACCACGGCGCAGCGTACTCCTGCGATATTCGCCCCGCCGCTTCCAGCGTCTCGAAGTGGACGATGACGATGGCGTCCGTGTCGGAGTTGCGGACGAGTTGAAGGCTGCGAAACCCCGGCCGGGTGCGCGCTCCGGGGATGAACTCGGAGTTGATCTTCGCCAACAGCGCGTCATCGATGGGCTTGGCGAGCGGCAGGCGATTGACCACGACGTACATCCACTTACCTCCCGTACACGTTTGCATCGGTAGTACGTCTTTGCCGCGGCGGAACCCTGCGGCAGCTGCCGGTGCGTCGCCCGGATCACCCGGAGTGCGGTCGCCCTGTCCCGGGTTGCAACGTGCCGACGGGGTGGACGCCGCGGCGGGGCGCGTGATCGTGTATGATGGTACGTGCGGGAGGGACGAAGCGAAGCGACCGACCGTAGGGGGGATCGTGTGAGCGTACAGCCGATTTCCTTTCGACCGTCCCACGTGCGCCAGCTTCGCGCAGGCGTCACCGTGGAATGGCTGACGATTGTCTGGATGGTCATCGAAGCCGCCGTGAGCCTGAGCGCCGGCATCATGGCGGGAAGTATCGCGTTGGTGGCGTTTGGAGTCGACAGCCTGATCGAGCTTGTGTCTGCCGGCGTCCTGCTGTGGCGGTTGATCCTCGAACGGCAGGATCCCGCCATCGATCCCGAGCGCGTGGAGCGCGCCGAGCGCACCGCATCCAGGGTCGTTGGGTGGAGCCTGCTCGCGCTCGCCGCGTACGTGGTGCTGCACTCCGTCTACAACCTGTGGACAGGGGCGATCCCGGAGTCATCCGTTATCGGCGTGGCGCTCGCCGCGGCCGCACTCGTGGTCATGCCCTTGTTGGTGCGGGCCAAACTCCGCGTCGCCGCCTCCATCAACAGCGCGGCCCTTAAGGGCGACGCCATGTGCGGGGTGGTCTGCGCGTACATGGCCGCAACGCTCCTCGTCGGCCTAGGGCTCCGCGCCGTCTTCGGGTGGTGGTGGGCCGACCCCGTGGCGGCGCTCGGGCTGGTCTACTTCATCGCGCGCGAGGGCCGCGAAGCGCTGACTGCGGAATGTGGGTGCGGCTGCGCGTGCGACTGAGGATCGGCCTTCGGGTCAGTCGGCTTTCCGGGCACCCACGGGGACGGCGTTCCTCTTGGGCCGCCGGTTCTGCCGGAGGACTTTCTTCCTGAGGCGCAACGATTTTGGCGTGATCTCCACGAACTCGTCGTCCGCAATGAACTCGATCGCCTGTTCCAGGTTCAAGGCGCGGAACGGGACGAGCCGGATCGCGTCCTCCGCGGTGGACGCCCGCATGTTGGTGAGCTTTTTCTCCCGCACGACGTTGACGTCGAGGTCGTTGTCGCGCGAGTTCTCGCCGATGATCATGCCCTCGTACACGTCGACCCCCGGGCCGACAAACAGCTCCCCGCGTTCCTGTAGGTTGTAGAGGGCGTAGGAGGTCGTGACGCCCAGCCGGTCGGCCACCAGCGCACCGGTCAGCCGACGGGGAATCTCGCCCATCCACTCGGTGTGTCCATCGAAGAGCGAGTTCATGACGATGGTACCGCGCGTGTCGGTGAGTAGCTCGCTGCGGAGGCCGATGAGCCCGCGGCTCGGCAGCCGGAACTCCAGACGCGCCCGCCCGTAGCCGTGGTTGTGCATGTTGGTCATCTGTCCCTTGCGGCCGCCCAGTTTCTCCACCACCACCCCGATAAAGTGTTCCGGCACGTCGATCGTCAGCCGCTCCATCGGTTCCATGAGCCTGCCGTCGACCGTCTTGGTCACGATCTCCGGCTTGCCCACCATCAGCTCGTAGCCTTCCCGCCGCATCATTTCGATGAGAATGGCGAGTTGGAGCTCACCTCTCCCCATGATCTTGAAGGTATCGGTGTTGTCGGTCTCCTCCATTCGCAGGGAGACGTTGGTGAGGAGTTCCTTCTCCAACCGCTCACGCAGGTTCCGTGAGGTAACGTACGCGCCTTCGCGCCCCGCGAACGGCGATGAGTTCACGGTGAACTGCATCGCGATGGTCGGCTCATCAATCGCGATACGCGGCAGAGGCGCGGGCGCCTCGGCGTCGGTGATGGTGTCGCCGATGGCGATGCCCTCGACGCCCGCGACCGCGATGATGTCGCCCAGCTCGGTGGACGCGATCTCCGTCCGCTTGAGGCCGCTGAACGAGAACAGCTTCGTGATGCGCGTTCTGGGCAGCGCCCCGTCCGTTTTCGCGATGCCGATCGTCTCACCGGTCTTGAGCGTGCCGTTGAACACGCGCGCGATGGCGATGCGACCGAGATAATCGCTGTAGTCGAGGTTGGCCACCAAGACCTGCAGGCGCGCCGCGGCGTCTCCGCCGGGCGGGGGAACCGTGGCCACGATCGCCTCGAACAGCGGGCCCAGATTCTCTCCCGGCTGGGCGATATCCGTCGACGCGGCGCCGGTCTTGGCGTTCGTGTAGAGCACGGGAAAACCGAGCTGCTCCTCTTTGGCGTCCAGATCGATGAACAGGTCGTAGACTTCGTTCAACACCTGCTGCGGCCGCGCGTCGGCCCGGTCGATCTTGTTGATGACGACGATCGGCGGCAGGCCGGCTTCCAGGGCTTTGCTCAGCACGTACCGCGTCTGCGGCAGGGGGCCCTCGCTGGCGTCCACCAGCAACATCACGCCGTCCACCATCTTGAGGGCCCGCTCCACCTCGCCGCCGAAGTCGCTGTGGCCGGGCGTGTCCACGATGTTGATCTTGATGTCGTGGTAGAAGATCGCGGTGTTCTTCGCCAGAATGGTGATCCCGCGCTCGCGTTCGAGCTCGTTGGAGTCCATCACGCGCTCCACCACGGTTTCGTTCGCGCGAAACGTGCCGCTCTGGCGCAGCATGGCATCGACCAACGTCGTTTTGCCGTGATCGACGTGGGCGATGATGGCGATGTTGCGAATGGCCTGGGTCACCGGTCATCTCCTTGGTGCTCGCGGTCCCGCCGCGGCCGTGATCGTCGGTCATCGTGCAGGCGAGGCGGGCGAGTGGCGGGACGAGCGCGCGGCTCGTATCTGCACCCGGTCCGGCTCGTTGGCGGACACGGGTCCCTTTTATGGAACGCCCGCAGCCACCGTCGAATGCCCGCCCGACGCCTCCCCCGCCCCAGCCGGGAATCGGACCTCGGCCCGATAGACGCTCGACCGGGCGTCCGGCTAGGGTAGGGACAAGCGGGCGTGATCGATGCAGCGGCCGTCCATGGTCGGCTGGAGGGAGGCTCGACGATGTTTGACAAGCTCACCGATCGCATCAAGGAGCTACACGACAGGGCGGGTACCCGGACGGTGTTCGGAGACCCGCTCGAGATTCGCGGCCGCACGATCGTCCCCGTCGCGCGCGTGCGCTACGCGTTCGGCATGGGGATGGGACATGGGCGCAGGCGGCCCGAGGGCGAGGACGGGACGGTCGGCGAAGGCGGAGGGGGCGGTGGTGGCGTCTCCGTCAGACCCTTGGCCATCGTCGAGGTCACGGACACGGCTGTCAACGTCGTGCCGGTCGTGGATGCAACCCGGCTCGCGCTCGCGGGGATGGTGTTGGCGGCCTGGGGAGTATTCTGGGTCAGCCGGGCGCTGCGGGCGCGGCACTGCGCGTGCTGCGGCCGGGGGCCCGAGCGTGAGCCGGGGCGGCACGGGCCCGCAGCGGGGGCGCGGGTGTGACGGACCGCATGCGTGACGCCTGGAAAGGGGGGGCCGGATCGATGAGCGGGGAGGAACGTGATACCCTGGATGACGACCGCCGGGGGACCGGGACCGCGGAGGCGGCGGGACTGCTGGTGCTGCGTCTGGTATCCCACGTGGCGGAGTTGCTGCGGCTGCACCTGCTTCTCAGCGGCCAAGAGCTCCGGAAGCTTGCGCGGGAGCTCCTGGTCAGCGCCTTCTTCGTGTTCGTGGCGGCGTTCATGTCGGTCTTCGCGGTGGGGCTGCTCCTGACGTCGGCCGTGCTGGCGCTGTCGCTGGTCTTGAAGCCGTGGGCCGCGGCGTTGGTCGTCCTCGGCGCGAGCGCAGTCCTTGTCGCGGTGCTGGGAGCCGTCGGAGCATGGCGCCTTCGGACCCGGGCCCGCCGGTTCGCGGCGGTGATTTACGCACTTCGGGGGGACCTGCGGTGGCTGTGGAGCGAAATTCTGAGAATCGGCTAGCCGCGCTGCGCAAGGCGATCGCCGACGACACAACCGCGCTGCGATCCCGCGTCCGGGACGCGAGGGACCGCGTGGTTCGGGGGCGCCCGGCGCCCCTTGACGTCGCCACGGAGATCCTCCGGGCGTTTTGGTCCCCGAGGCGGCGGGAGACGGGCACGCCCCGTACCCCATAGGCAGGAAGTCTTCGGCACCTGAGCCCGCTCAAGGCGGCGTCTCTCGAGCCTCTTCATCGCTGACCGCGTGGCGACGCGGCCTGTCTGCCAGCCGGAACGCCCTTTGCCGGTTCTTTACAGAGCGGGTGTAAGGTCTTAGTGTCTTAGTGTGGATGTCGCCGGGAGGCGGCGTGGCGCGGGGTGGCCATCGAATGGGTAGGGCACTGGCTCGAGTCGTCCGACTCTTGATCGCGGTCGTGGTCGTGGTCCTGGCGCTGTCAGCCGTTCAGGCGGGGCCCCGGCCCGCCCCCGCGTTCACGTTGTCTCTGCTCACCGGCAAGACGCTCAGTCTGGCCGACCTGAAGGGCTCGCCGGCGATCCTCCTCTTCTGGGCGCCGTGGTGCCCGACGTGCAACGCGGAGGCCGCCGCGTGGGAGCGGGAGTATCGGGAGTGGCAGGGAAAGGGTGTGGCGCTGGTGGGCATCGGGCTGCTCGACGACCGCCCCGCGGTGGTGCAGTTCGTGCGACAGTACCATCTGACGTTTCCGGTCGGGTACGACGCCGACGGCCGGATCGCCAAGGCGTACGGGTTCACGGTGCAGCCGTTTTGGGCGCTGATCGCGCGGAACGGCACGCTGGTTCGCGCCAGCTATGGCCCGTCCGACGGCGGCGAGCTGGACGCGGCGATCCGGTCCCTGGTCGCGAAGTGAGCGGCGGGGCTGTGCCGGCGGCGTGCGGGAAGGGGAGGGCGGCGCCGTGTCCCTGAACCTCCCGATCGCGTTCGCGGCGGGGCTGCTGGGGTTCTTCTCCCCCTGCATCGTGCCGCTGATCCCGGGATACCTCTCCTTCGTCTGCGGGGTGTCCCTGACGGAATTGGAGTCCGGCGATCCTCGGTACCGGGGCAGGGTGCTCGGCGCGACGGCGATCTTCGTCCTCGGGTTCTCGGTGATCTTCACCGCGCTCGGGGCGTCCGCATCGCTCGCCGGAAGTTTCGTGCTCTCGAACCGGGACTTGCTCAGCCGCGCCGGCGGCGCCGTCGTGATCCTGTTCGGGCTTGCCGTGTTGGGCGTGGTGTCGGTGCCCGGTTTGGCGCGAGAGCGCCGCGTGTTGATCACACGCCGCCCGAGCGGATGGCTGGGCGTTCTGCTCGTCGGGATGGCGTTCGGGTTTGCGTGGACGCCGTGCGTGGGGCCGATTCTGGGCGCGATCCTCACGCTCGCCGCGACGACCGAGCGGGCTGGGGGCGGGGCGATTTTGCTGTTCGTCTACTCCCTGGGGCTCGGGCTGCCGTTTCTCTGCGCGGCGGCGTTCCTCGCGGCGGCCACG
>DASQGM010000037.1:0-12258 GCA_035632615.1 bacterium
AGGTTCTCCCACGTGGCCAGCAGGTGATCCGCGAATCCGAGTTGGGTCAGCGTGATCCGGGTGCGCGACGGATCGAGGATCCGCAGCACCACCTTTTCGCCCAACACGGTGGGCAGGCTGCTGACCCGCAGGTCGAAGTCCTTGCCGTTGATGCGGAGGTGAATGTGCCCGTCCTGCGGCAGCCGGCGCTCCGCGATGTCCATGTTTGCGAGGATCTTGATGCGCGAGATGAGCGCCGCCTGCACCGCCTTGGGCGGGGTCATGAAGTCCTGCAAGATTCCGTCCACGCGAAAGCGCACCTTCACCTCTTGGACGTGCGGTTCGATGTGGACGTCGCTCGCTTCGGCAAAGATGGCCTGCGTGAGGATCTGGTTGACGGCCCGGACGATCGGGGCGTCCTCCACCATCGCACGGAGATGTTCGACCGTGACGTCCTCGGGGGGCGCGTCGCCGATCGCCTCCGGCTCCACCGACCCCTTGAGCATCTCCTCGATGTCCGCCTGGCCCCCGTAGATCATGCCGTGCACACGGGCGAGATCCACCGGGCTCGCGACCATCAAGTCCACATCGAGCCCCGTGACGAGGCGGATGTCGTCGATCGCGACGACGTTCGCGGGATCGGCAATCGCCACGATCAGCCGGTTGTTGGCACGCCGGATGGGCACCACCCCGTGGCGCCGCGCGAGGTACGCCGGGAGGAGGTGGGCGGACTCGGGATCCACGTCGCGATCTGGCAGGTTCGTGTACGGCAGATTCCACTGCAAGGCCAGCGCCCGGGCAAGCTGCTCCTCGGTCAGCGCCTGCATGTTGACCAGGATACGCCCGAGCGGGGCGCCGTTGCGCTGCTGAAGCTGCAAGGCGTCCTTGACCTGCTCCCGGGTCACCCATCCCTGACGGACCACGATCTCACCGAGGAGATCTCCCCACCGCTGCCGGCCTGCCGCGCCCTCGACAGCCGGCGCAGCGGTCGGCGCCGATGCCCCGGAGACCGGCGCGGAACCGCCGTTGCCGTTGGCGCTGGGCAGCGGTGTCACCGCCCGCCCGTCGTCCTTTCGCTCCGGGGACGGCGCGCGCGGGACCTCTCGAATCTCCACGATCTCGAGATCGGTCTCGCTCACGTCGGCCACCGGGGCGGAGGCGGACGCCTGAGGCACGGCCACCTCGGCGCCGGTCTCTTCGTCCACGGGCGCCGCGGACACGCGGCGTTCCCGCGCGGCGCGGATGGCGGTGTCGAGCTGCGGCAGCGCCCGCTTCTGACCAGCTTGCTCGCTCGCATGACGCAGCGACGTCAGGATGTCCACGTCGTCGGGAGCGAGTTCCGCGGCGCGCGTAAACGCCCGACCGGCCTCGCTCCATTGGCCCTGCGCGACGCACCGGTCGCCGAACGCACCGAGCACGACCACGGCCGGCCGCGCATCCGCCTGGAGCGCGTACACATCGGCCAGCTCCCAGTACGCCCAGGGATCGTCCGGGGCCAGCTCGATGGCCTTCTTGAAGCACGCGACGGCCGCATCCAGCTCGCCGGCCCGGTGCCGCAGCACGCCGGTATGGAACCACACCGCGACGTCCAGGGCGAAGTCCCGGTCGGTCAGCTCCAATACCTGCCGGTAGGCCGCCAGTTGGTCCCTGACGTCCCCCACCCCGTCGACGCCGGTCTGCTCGCCCGGCGTCCGGATCACCTCGGCGCGATCTACAGGCACTCGGCCACCATGGCGCGGACGCGCTGGGTCTCGACCCGGATCCGGCCGAGGTTGCAGAAGCGGCTCCCCATCAACACGAGCATCGAGTCCTTGTTGACCTGGGTGACGGCGATCGGCCCGGCCGGGAACTCGGCGAGCAGCACGTCAGGGGGGCCGGCGGCCTGGATCTCCGTGGCCACACCCTCCCACGCGAGCATCGCGCTGCTGACGAGCGCCCCGACCGCGTCCAGGTCGACTTCCTCCGACTTGGCCGCGTCGATGACGAACCCGTCGCGGCTCACGGCGATCGCGGCGACGATCGCTCCCTTATGTGTCAGATCGTTCAGCACGTCCTTGAGGTTCACTGTGAGATTCGTCGCCATGGCGCACCCCCCGGTTACTGTGGTCGATTATCCTGCGATTGCCTCGCTGATTGCCGCAAGCTCCGGCAGGTGACGGCGAAGCTGAACGCGGGCCGTGCCCACGTTGGCCTTGCCGTTGAGGAACACCGCCACGCACCGGTCCGGTGCGGGCGCCGCCACAAGTACGGTGAACCGCTCGCAGCTCATCATGAAGTCGTTGAACCCCGAGGCCTGCAGCTTCCGGCACATGTACGTCAGGAGCTTGGTGAGCGTCGTGACCTCCTGGTTGACCGCTTCCAGCGGAAAGTGCGCGTCGATCTTGACCACGTCGATCGGCGTTCCGTCCATCGCGATCACGCCTGCGCCCAGCGCCCCGGGGGTCCCAGACACAATCGCATCTAAGATCTCGCGCACTCTCGTCATTCACCGCTCCACCGATCGTCTCGAGCATCCGACATCGTCCCTCTCGCGGCCTGCGCCGGCCGGCACCGACCGCGGCTCCCGCCCCGCCCCGTTCGGACGCGCCGGGGAACCCCCTGGCGGATCCGGTCGTCGGTGTTCGGTGCCCACGCGGTGGCACGCTCCCGTCGCGACCCTACCGATGGCGAACATCGCTGACATGGGTCATGGTGGACAGGCGCTTCAACGCGGCCGACAGGACCCGCGACACGTGCCGCTGCGAGATCCCCAGCCGGGCGGCCACCTCGCTGTGGCTGAGATCCATGTAGAACAGGTAGTACACGATCTTCCGCTGCAGATCCGCAAGCCGTTCGACGGCCTGCAGCAGCACGATCCTATCCTCCACCGGCAGCTGAAACGAGACGTACCGCTGGTGGGTGATCATCTCGCGGCGCACGTTCGCCTCGCTGGCCGCGTCGTCCATCGACCGGACGTTCGTGGTATCGTAGGCGCGCACGATCTCGTCGACGCCCTTCTCGGTCATGTTCATCTTGGCGGCGATCTCCGCGTGCGTCGGCGTCCGCCCCAGCAGCTGCTGCAACTCCGCGACCGCGCCCACGAGCTCGCCGTACAGTTTGCGGGCCCACCGCGGCACCTGCACGGGATCGGCGTCGTCTCGGAGGTAGTGACGGATCTGGCCCGAGATGTGGCTGTACGCGTACGCCTCGAACTTCACGTTGCGGTCGGGATCGAAGTGCCGGACTGCGTGCATCAGTCCGATCGTGCCGACCTGAGTCAAATCCTCGAGGGACACCGAAGGCCGCACGTACCGATGGGCCACCTTGCGCGCCAGCGGCAGGAAGCGGCAGACCAGATCCTCGAACTGGCTCGTCTGCTGCGTCCGTCGGTATTCGCGAAACAGGCCGAGGACCTCGTCGTCCGGTGCCTCACCGACATCGGGCAACCATGCCGGCCGAGTGGCCGCCGCATGGCCCTCCGCGGGCGCGTGCCCGGACTGCGGGGTCATGGTCGCACCATCGACGGACCAGATCGGCCCGCTCGACTATCCATTGTGCCGCCGGCCCGCAGCGACGGCCGCCTCGGGCACGTCACGCGGCGCCGACGGCTCCGCCAGCTCGTCATCCCCGTCCGCAGCGACCGGCTGCGCGGCGAGCCACGCGCCCACGCCCTGCAGGCTCATGCCCTGCTCTTCGATGAGGCGCCGGATCTGGCGGATCAGCTCCAGGTCTCGCATGGAGTAGAGCCGGTGATGCCCCCTGGTCCGCGCGGGCTGCAGGAGATGATACTCCACCTCCCACATCCGCAGCCGTCGAGGTTCGACCCCCGTGAGCGCCGCCGCGGTTCGGATCGGGTAGATTGGTAGATTCCCGAGCCTCGGTCCCATGACACCACCTCTCCTTGAGCCCTGAGAGCCCTGATCTGCGTTACGCACCGCCGGCGCCGACGGTCTGCACAAGCGGGGCGAGGCGCTTGAGCGCCGCGGCCAGCAACCGGGACACGTGCCGCTGCGAGATGCCCATCAGCTTCGCAGTCTCGCTCTGGGTGAGATCGAGATAGAACAGGTAGTAGACGGCCTTGCGCTGGACCTCGGCCAGGCGCTCGATCGCCTGGAGCAGCATCACGCGGTCCTCGATCGGGAGCTGGAACGACACGTACCGCTGTCGCGGCGCGGGTTGGGCGTCACCGCCGGCCTCGTCGTTGATCCGCTCGACGCGCGTGGCCCCGTAGGCTTGGAGCACCTCCAGGAGCTCGTCGTCGGTGATCCGCATGCGCGTGGCGATCTCGGGCAGCGTCGCGGATCGACCGAGCTCCTGCTGCAGCTCGGCGCCGGCGGCTTTCATTTCGCCGTAGGCCTTGCGGGCCCACCGCGGGGTGCGCATGAGGTCGGCGTCGTCCCGGAGGTAGTGTCGGATCTCGCCCGCCACGTGATGGTAGGCGTACGTTTCAAACTTGACGTTGCGCGTCGGGTCGAACGTGTTGACCGCGGTCATCAACCCGATCGCGCCGACCTGGATCAGGTCATCGAGCGGGATAGCCTGGCGGACATAGCGGCGTGCGATCTTGCGCACAAGCGGTAGATACTGGCACACCAACTGGTGATACAGCCCAATATCCTTCGTGCGTCTGTACTGATGGAACACTTCCGAAATCGCGGGCCCACTTGATCCCGACTCTTCGCGAACGGCCATCGCACTCGTGCCCATGCTCCCCCCCCATCCAATGCGACCCGCCGACAACGTGCACGCCCGTGTCTTGTCTCCGCTCAGGCGCGCAGATGACAGCCCTTCCGTCGCCTCCGCGCATCCGCGGGGAACGGACCGACTCACAGCACTGTGTGGATCACTCTGTTGGGGGCAATCAGACAGAAGACAGAAAGACAGCGGGACCTGTGGTACGCGGGTACTTCTTGAGAAAAAAGAAGCCTCCCACGCACCACGGGAGGTTTCCGGTCTTCGCTCCGGCAACCCGGCTGACTTGCCAGCTCGCGCTGGCCTGTCCCGTGGCTTTGCGTCCCCAGATCTCTCTGGGTTTGCCCCTACAGAAGCGGCAAAGCTATGAAGTTGTACCTACTAAGTAATCATATTCATGGAAACTTGTCAAGACACTGTCCGAAGATTATAACCGCCTGTTGACACAGCCTCTCGAGAACTCCCACCCTCCGGTGGCGCCGCCCCGCTTCACGAAGCACCGTTGTCGCTGTGTTGACGGGTCACTCAAGGTCGGTCTGCGTGGACACGTCCTCCGCGCCGCGGTGGTGACGATTGTGGCGTCGCGCGTCTAGACGTGATTGGAGCACCACAGCCGCGGCCACACGATCACGCGCCTCGCGCCGCTCCTCTCGGCGGGCGCCCCCGCGGATCAGCGCGCGTTCGGCCGCGACCGTCGACAGACGCTCGTCCCACAGTTCCACGTGAAGTCCGGTCTGCGCGCGCAGCCGCTCGGCAAATGCCTCCGCCTGTCGCGCCGCCGGGCCGGAGGTGCCATCCATGTTGCGCGGCCACCCGACGACCACGCTCGCAACCCCATGCGCCGCACACAACGCCGCCACCTGCTCCACGTCCCCGCGCGGCGACCGGTGGGGGATCGTCGCCAACGGGGATGCGACGGTCCCGGTCGGATCGCTAAGCGCGACGCCGATGCGCTTCGTGCCAAGGTCGACCCCCAGCACCCGTGTCACCGCCGCCCTCCCGCGGCTCCGGCGATGACCTCGCGGACGATCTCCGGCAGCGCATCGAGCGCCTCAGCCAGACGCTCCGGATCGCCCCCGCCGCCCTGCGCCAGCTCGGGCCGCCCACCGCCCCGCGTGCCCAACCGCCGGTTGAGCGCCTGCATCACCTTGGAGGCGGCCGCGCCGCGCTCAACGGCGCCGGGCGTGGCCATGACCACGAGCTCGATGCGGCCATTCGCGCCGCCGGCGGCCACGATGACGCCAGCCGGAAGTCGCGGCTTCACGCGGTCCCCAAGGGCGCGCAGCGCCGCCTGATCGGCCCCGGCGACCGTCACGCCGACGACCGCAATCCCGTCCACGTCACGCGCCGACCGCACGAGCGCGTCGAGATCCGGAACCGCCGCGCCAACCCTGGCACGCTCCGCGCCGCGCTCCACCGCCCGCCGCCGTTGTTCGAGCTGCTTCACGCGCTCGGGTAGCGCCTCGGGCGCAACGCGCAGCTCGGCCGCGGCCTCGCGAAGCTTGGTCTGGGCCGTATGGAGCCGCTCTGACGCACCCCGGCCGGTCACGGCTTCGAGGCGTCGGGCCCCGGCGCCGACGGAGCCTTCGTTCGTCACGAGAAACAGACCGATCTCCGACGTCACCCGCACGTGCGTACCGCCGCACAGCTCGCGACTGTACGCGTCGACGCTGACGACGCGCACCTCGTCTCCGTACTTCTCGCCGAACAGGGCCATCGCGCCGGCGTCGACGGCCTCACGGTACGGCATCACCGCGGTCTCGACCGGCAGCGCGCCCAGGATCTGCGCGTTCACGCGATCCTCGACGCGGGTAAGCTCGTCCGGCGTGAGCGCGGCCATGTGCACGAAGTCGAAGCGCAGGCGGTCGGGCGCCACCAGCGACCCCGCCTGGCGAGCGTGCTCGCCGAGGATCTCGCGAAGCGCCTTGTGCAGCAGGTGGGTCGCCGTGTGGTTGCGGGCGATGTCGCCCCGGCGCGCGGACTCGACCGCCAATCGCACGCGGTCCCCTTCTCGCAACAGCCCCGCCGTGACGCGGCCGTGGTGGACACACACCCCGGGCACGGGCCGCTGGGTGTCGCGCACCTCGACCGCTCCGCTCGGCCCGCGAAGCTCGCCGGTGTCGCCGACCTGCCCGCCGGCCTCCGCGTAGAACGGGGTCCGGTCGCAGACAATCTCGACGTCCTGACCGGCGTCCACCGCGCTCACGCGTCGCCCGCCGGCGAGGAGCGCCAGGACGCGGCCCTCCGCCTCGAGCGTGTCGTACCCGACAAACTCGGTCTCGGTCCCCGCGTCCCGCAGTTCCCCGTACGCGGTCCGATCCGGCGCGTCGAACTTGAACGCCAGGGCCCCGCGGGATCGCTCGCGCTGCCGCTCCATCTCCGACGAGAACTCCGCCTCGTCGAGCTCCATCCCGTGTTCGCGCGCGACGTCCCGCGTCAAATCGGGCGGAAAGCCATAGGTGTCGTACAACCGGAACACCTCGACGCCTGGCAGCGACGATCCGCCGCGGGCGCGGGTCTCGGCGATCAGCGCGTCGAGCCGCTCGAGCCCGGCGTCCAGGGTGCGCTCGAACCTCGCCTCTTCGGCACCGAGCACGTCGTGAATGTACGACCGCTGCTGCACCACCTCCGGGTACGCGTCCCCCATGACGGCGATCACCTCGTCGGCAACGCGGGGAAGCAGCGCCTGCGCGCGGTCGGAGGCCCGCACCAACCCGGGGTCCTCGGCGATCATGCGCCGCGCGAACCGCATCGCGCGCCGCATGATCATCCGGAGCACATAGCTGCGCCCCTCGTTCCCCGGCACGACCCCGTCGGCCACCAGGAACGTCATCGCCCGGCCGTGGTCGGCGAGCACCCGGTAGGCGACGGTATGCGCCGCCCGCTGCGCGGCGTTGTGACCTAGGATTCTGGTTTGGATCCCGTCGAGGATCGGCAGGAACAGGTCGGTGTCGTAGTTGGTCGGCGCGTGCTGCAGCACCGAGAGGATCCGCTCCAACCCCATGCCGGTGTCCACGCCGGGCTTGGGCAGCGGCGTGCGGGCGCCGTCGGGCGCCTGGTTGAACTGCATGAACACCAAGTTCCACACTTCGAGCCACCGGCCGCAGTCGTTGTCGAGGGCGACGCTGCAGTCGGGCCGACCGCACGTGCACGCGTCCGGCCCCCAATCGTAGTGCAGCTCGCTCGTCGGCCCGCAGGGCCCGACGTCGCCCATCATCCAGAAGTTCGTCTTCTCGCCCATCCGGAGCACCCGATCGCGGGGCACGCCGACCGCGGCCCAGGCGTCCGCGGCCTCGTCGTCGTCCTGAAAGACTGTGAGGACGAGGCGGTCCCGTGGGATCCCGAACGTCCCGGTCGCCAACTCCCATGCAAACCGCACCGCATCGCGCTTGAAGTAGTCGCCGAAGCTGAAGTTGCCGAGCATCTCGAAAAACGTGTGGTGCCGGGGCGACGGACCGACGCTTTCCAAATCGTTGTGCTTGCCGCTGACGCGCATGCACTTCTGGACGGTGGTCGCGCGGAGGTACGGCCGCTGCTCCAATCCGAGGAACACATCCTTGAACTGTACCATCCCCGCGTTCGTGAAGAGCAGCGTGGGATCGCCCGCGGGCACGAGCGACGCGCTGCGGACACGCGTGTGTCCCTGGCCCTCGAAGTAGCGAAGGAAGATCTCCCGGACTTCGGCGCCCGTCTTCATCGGACGCGGACCGCCTTCACGCGCCCTCGACCGCGGCCGCGCGCACCGACGCGAGCAGGCGATCCGTCTCCGCGACGGCGCCGTCGATGCCGACCGCGGCGCGGTCGATCAGGTCCGGCGTGATCGTCAACGGCGGCGCGACCCGGATGACCTCGGGCTTGTTCAGGGTATAGAAGGTGATCACGCCCCGGTGGCCGGCCTCCGCCGACACCATGAGTGCGTAGTCGCTGTGCACGAACTCCACCCCGAGCAGGAGCCCCCGGCCCCGCACGTCGCGGATCACCGAGGGATATCGCCCCTGGATCTCGCGCAGCCGCGCCAGGAACCGCTCCCCCATCGTCACCGCCCGCTCGGCGAGCCGCTCCTCCACCAGCACCTCGAGGGTCGCAATCGCCGCCCGGCACGCCAGCGGGTTCCCGCCGAACGTGGACGAGTGAATGTAGGGCTGCCGCTGAAACTCCTCCCACAGCGCCGGCCGCGCGACGAACGCGCCGATCGGGATCACCCCGCCGCCGAGCGCCTTCGCCATCGTCAGGATGTCGGGGACCACGTCGTCGTGCTCCACGCAGAACAACCGCCCCGTCCGCCCCAGTCCGGTCTGGATCTCGTCGGCGATCAGCAGCACGTGGTGGCGGTCGCAGATCTCGCGCACCCGCCGCAGGTACCCGGCCGGCGGCACGATCACGCCGGCTTCGCCCTGAATCGGCTCCAGGATCACCGCGGCGGTGTCCGGCCCGACCGCCCGCTCGACCGCGTCGGCGTCCCCGAACGGCACGTGCGTGAATCCCGGCACGAGCGGTCCGAACGGCCCGCGATAGTACTCCCGCCCCGTCGCCGACAACGCGCCGAGCGTCTTGCCGTGAAACGCCTCCTGCATCGCGACAAACCCGGGGCGTCCCGTCGCGAGCCGCGCCAGCTTGAGCGCGCCCTCCACCGCCTCGGCGCCGCTGTTGCAGAAGAACGCGTACTGGAGATCGCCGGGCGTAAGCGCCGCGAGCCGCTCGGCGAGCTCGGCCGGCGCGGCGCTCGGCATCGTCCGCACCGACATCGGCATCCGGTCGAGCTGGTCGCGCACCGCGGCCAGCACACGCGGATGACGGTGGCCGATGTTGAAGATCGCGGGGCCGCACGCGCAGTCGACGTACTCGCGGCCGTGCGCGTCCCACACGATGCAGTCTTCGGCGGCCCACTCGATGGTCTCGGACCCGCCGAACTTGAACAGCCGGGCGAGCCCCGGGTTCACGTAGCGCCGGTACCGCTCGATCGTGTCCGCGATCAGCCGGTCTCGCTCCGCGGCGGGAAGCACCGCCACCGGCGGAACGCGAGCGCCCGCCGCGGGGATGCCCGCGGCGTCACGCGGCTCCGGGGTCACCGCGCACCTCCGTCGGGCCCGCCGTCCCGGGCGTGAGGCGGGTCAGCGCCGCCTGGGCGCGGCGAACGACTTGCCGGGTCTCTTTGTATTTGATGCGGTCCAGCGCGTCGTCCAGCGTCACCCACTCGCATCGGACGAATCCTTCCTCGCGCTGCGGGGACGCCTCTTCGCCGCCGAGGAACTCCATGAGGTAGTAGTGCACGGTCTTGTCGTAGTACGTGTCCTCCGCCTTCCAGAAGAACACGTACCGCTCCTCGCCTAGATCCGAGACGATGCGAACGTTGTGGATCCCGGTCTCCTCGGCCACCTCGCGCCGCGCGACGGCGTCCGGGGTCTCCCCGGGCTCGATCGTGCCCTTCGGGAGCATCCACTTGCCCGTCTCGTGCTGCAGGAGGAGGATGCGGAAGCTGTCCTCGGACACGTCCGCGGCGCTCCGCCGGAACACCACGCCGCCCGCGCTGCGGGCGGGCTTGATCTTGCGCCACGGCTGCGGCACCGTCAACCTCCTGCGTGTGCGCGATGGCATCGCCCGAGAGGCGAGGCGGGCCGTTTCCTACCTCGGATACCAGGCGGGCGCCACAAGACCCGGACCCACGTCCCGCCGTTCCGGCGCGCGGTCGGCGGCAACCCGTCGAAACCGGGGTCAGTGGCTGCGCTTGCGTCGAACGGCGCGGCGACGGCGCTTCTGGCTCGGCTTCTCGTAGTGCTCGTGGCGCTTCGCGTCTGTGAGGATTCCGGACCGCTTGACTTGGCGCTTGAACCGACGGAGGGCGCTGTCCAGCGTCTCGTCCTTGCCAACTCGAACCTCGGTCAACCGGCCCACCTCCAGAACAACCAGCCCTGCGATGCCGCCATTATACACGACCGGCACGCGAGTCGCCAAGACGGAGGTTGCACCGCCAACTACGCAGATCGCACGTACCGCTCGCAGTACCACCGATACATGCTGCGGATCCCCTGCTCCAGGCGAATGCGAGGGGTCCAACCGAGCGCCGCGAGCCGCGAGGAATCCAACAACTTGCGGGGGGTGCCGTCGGGCTTACTGCGATCGTAGACGATCTCACCGGAGAATCCGACCACCGTCCGGACGAGCTCCGCGAGCTCGCGCACGGAGATGTCCGATCCGACGCCGATGTTCACGATGTCGGGCCCATCGTACGCGCGCATCAGAAAGACACACGCGTCCGCCACATCGTCCACGTGCATGAACTCGCGTCGCGGACTCCCTGTGCCCCACACCCCCACCTCGGAGGCGCCCGCGATCTTGGCCTCGTGAAACCGCCGCAGCAGCGCCGCGAGCACGTGGGACGTTTCCGCATCGAAGTTGTCGCCCGGCCCGTACAGGTTGGTGGGCATCACCGCGATCGCCGGAAATCCGTACTGCGCGCGGTACGCCTGGCACATCTTGACGCCGGCGACCTTGGCGACGGCGTAGGAGTCGTTCGTCGGCTCCAAGGGACCGGTCAGCAAGTACTCCTCCCGGATCGGCTGCGGGGCGAACTTCGGATAGATGCACGAGGAACCCAGGAACAGCAGCTTCTGCGCGCCGAACCGGTGCGCGGCATCGATGACGTTCGTCTGGATCTCCAGGTTGTCGCGCACGAAGTCAGCCGGATACCGGCTGTTCGCCAGGATGCCGCCCACGCGCCCGGCGGCCAGGAAGACGTACTCGGGACGCTCTTCTTGGAAGAACCGCCGGACGGCGGGGCGATCCGTGAGGTCCAGTTCCGCGTGCGTGCGCACCAGGATCCGCGTACAGCCTTCCCGCTCCAACCGGCGGACCAGCGAACCGCCCACCAGGCCTCGATGGCCCGCCACGTAGATCCGGTGCTCCGGCCCCACCTGCTTCACCCCCCGCTGCCAGCTCGAGAGCGCGGTGCCCCGGCGCCCTCGTCGCGTCCTTTCCGTCCTCTCCCAACGCGCCCCTGCCGGTGCATCGAATGTGCAGAACGCATCATCCGGTTGGATGAACGATCGATCCCGCCCCGGGAACGGAGCCCGTGAGCGAAGCCTGCTGCGTGACACGAGCGTGACAGGGAAGGACGGCGAGGCCATAACGAAGGGGCGACCTGACGGGAAAGAGACGCGCCGGTCTGACGCGTCAAGGTACGGAGCCGCGGGCACGCGGCTTCGAGCGGGTGAACCGGCGGCCTATTGCGTCGACGCCCCGGCGGGCACCCGCTTCACCGTGACGGACCGGACGACCAGGTTCTCCTTGCGGTCGCCAGCCCCGTTAACGGCGAAATCGAATCCCCACGTCTTCGAGAAGTCGGCGTCGGAGATTCGAAAGGTGTAGGCCGTCCAGCCGGCGCCGACGTCGACCCACTGCCACGGGGTGAACCGGTACCCCGTCATCGAATCGTACATCAGGTTGAACCCGACTAGCTGAGCCGCGCTGGCTCGGTGCACCTCGACGGTGATCAGAAAATCGTAGCGCCCGTCGTTGAAGTACGCGAACGAGTCGTCGATGTTGAAGTAGACGTACACCGCTTCCGAGGTCGGGTCGGTCCGCACGGCGGAACTCCCGTCCATCGTCACG
>DASQGM010000038.1:0-14560 GCA_035632615.1 bacterium
ATGTGATCCTCACGCAGGAACTGTGCACAGTCTGCGCTCCGTCCTTCACGAGCGTGACGCGCGCCGCGAGGCTGCTCGACGCGGCGGTGCGCGTCGTGTCGTTGGAGCCCAGGGGGATCCAAGACGTGCTGGACAACATCCAACTGGTCGCCGATCTCGCCGGCGTCGCGGCGCGCGGCCGGGAGGTCGTCGCGGAGCTGACCGCCAGGCTCGATGCCGCCACCGCTCGAGGGCGCGCCATACGTCCGCGCGTCGCCGTGGTCGAGTGGCTCGACCCGATCTACGTGGGCGGCCACTGGGTGCCGGAGATGGTCGCCGTCGCGGGGGGACGCGACGTGCTCGGAACGGCGGGCGCCCCGTCACGGACGGTCCCCTGGCAGGACGTGCGCGACGCCCGGCCCGAGGTCCTGGTCGTGGCGCCGTGCGGATTCGACGTGGCGCGCGCCAGGGCGGAGATGCATCTGATGACCGCGCGTGCGGGGTGGGATGACCTGCCGGCCGTGCGCCAGGGGCACGTGTATGTCGTCGACGCGTCGTCGTACTTCAGCCGGCCAGGTCCGCGGCTCGTGAACGGCGTGGAGATTCTCGCGGCGCTGCTCGGCTCGGAGACCGCCACGCGCGGCCTGGCGCTGGGCGCGGCGGAGCGGTTCGTGGGCTGAGCGCCGGGACGGCCGGCGGCCCGCGCGTCGGGCCGTGTTCCGTGAGCTGTCCGACGCGCGCGGATGCTCGCGGGTCGGCGGGGCGGTTGTGCGCGGCCGTCCGTCTTCGTGCGATCGTGGACGTGACGATCGTGCTGGGACCGCTCACCCAACGCCCGCGGGAGTGCACCTGTCCCTAACGGACCCACACAGGCGGCCCATGGACAAGTGGCGGATGGCGTTGATCGGCGCGTTACTGGCGGTGCAGTTCGTTCCCAAACCCGGCGGACCCCCATACTGCACTCGCGTACGACGCGGTGACGCCCGTGATCCTGTTCCTGTGCTGGCCGGGAGTGCGAAGGTGGTTCCGGTTCTGATATGGACGAGCCGGTCAAGGGGTGGGAGACCTGGCGCTTCCCGGTGCGAGCGCGGAGCGGGCTGAGCCCGAAGACGAGGCGGTTCGCGACGGTGAATCACTCTGATATTCGCGGATTACCCGCCCGAAGGCGGGCAGAGCACGCATGATTGTCATCCGTCGGGAGCTGCCTCGATCTAGGGACGTGGGTCGCCACAGCGGGGCCGGGCGCCACATAGAACCGCCGAGGGTTCTCCGTACCGTGGCCTCGCCTCCGGGCCCAGACCGCTCCATGACGTCGGTGCGCCGGTTAGGCGGGCATGGGGAAGTGCTGGGCCATCGCCCAGACGAACCCAGCCAGCTCGCGCGCGACCGCCACCACGGCGACCTGGGAGGGTTTCCCGCGGCTGAGCAGGCGCCCAAATTTCCGGTGCAAGCGATCCTGAGCGCGTTGCGCGAGCTGGACGATCGCGTGCGGGCAGCCCTGGCGGCGGGCGGTCACCGTGGGGCTCAGCCGATTGCGCTGGCGGTAGCTCCAGGCCGCCTCCACCAGGACGCGGCGGAGATGGGCGTTGCCGGTCTTGGTGATGCTGCCGCGCTGCTGTCGGGCGCCGGAGCTGGACTCGCGGCTCACCAGGCCGGTGGCCCCCATGTACGCCGGAGCATGTGGGAAACGACGGAAGTCTTGGGTCTCCGCGACAAGGGTGAGCGCGCTGAGGGTGTCGATGCCCCGGAGGCACCGCAGGTACTGGACGGGACGCTGGTAGGGCGGCGTGTGGGCGAGATCGAGGATCTGCTGCGTGATGAGGGCCAAGCGGGCCTCCGCCTCTTCCAGCGTCCGCAGGTACGCGGTGTAGGTTTGCTGGAGCGCCAATTCGTCAAACGTCTGGGCATGCAGCCACGCGCGGTGGGCGACCCCCCAGGGTTTGGTGGGGCGATAGATGCGACCGTGCCGCAGCAGGCACTTGCTCAAGCGGTGCCGGGCCCGCAGGCGATCGACCAAGGTATCCTCCCGGGTGCGCACCAGGTCGCGCGCCGCCTCCTCGGCCCTGGTGGGAACGCGGATCGGCGTCAATTCGCCCGCGCGGTACAGGCGGGCGAGCTTCTCGGCATCGCGTCGGTCCGTCTTGACGCGATCGCCTGGCCGGACGGGGGTGAGCGCTGGCGCGATCACTGCGACGTGTTGGTGCTGGGCCACGAGCTGGCGCTGGACCTCATACCCGCATGGCCCGGCCTCGTAGACGAAGACCCGAGGCTCCGTCTGCGCGAGGCGCCGGATGAACCGCCTCAGGGCTGCGGGGTGATTCTCGAGGGTCGTCGTCTCGGTGGGACGCTCAGCGTCTGAGGGCAGCAGAGCTGCAACGATCGTGTCCTTGTGGACATCGAGTCCGATGACCATGATAGACTGGTGCATGAGCCGGCACCTCCGTATGTGGATAGGTCCACTCTCGGGTGGGCAACCCACGACTATTTACGCAGGTTGCCGGCTCGTCCATCTTATCTAGGCTCCGAGTGACCTCGGATGCACGACTGGGCCGCGATGCAGCGCCGGCCGAGCCGTCGGGCTCGGCCGGAGGATCCCGTTGCGGTCGTGTGTGCGGGCGAGCGCCGGCGCGCGAGGAGCCTCCACCGCCCGGCGAGCTGAAGGAGGGCGCCCCGGCCGGGGCGCATTTCCCCTGGTGCGCGTTCACCCCGCGGACGGTGCGGAATGCCCGAGTTGCCGTTTCTGACGGTCCTGACCGAAAATCTCGAGCGGCAGGTGCGGGACCGCGTCATCGAGGACGTTTTCGTACGGGGCGTGTCCCTGCTCAAGACCGTCGATCCACCGATCGGCGCGGTGCGCGGCGCCCGGATCACCGGTGTGCGGCGCCGCGGGAAGTACCTGCTCCTGGATCTCGACCCCGCACTCGTCCTCGCGATGCACCTGATGCGCAACGGCCGCCTCCGGTTCGTCTCGAGGGACGGGGGAGGGCGGCGGCCGGCGGGCCGTGCGGGACGGGATCTCGCGCTCGTGCTCGCACTCGATGACGCGCGCGACCTGTGTTTGATCGAGATGGGGCCGAAGAAGCGAGCGGCCGTGTGGCTGTGCCGGCGCGGCGAGGAGAACGCGGGACCCCTGGCCGGGCTCGGGGTGGAGCCGCTCTCCGAGGCGTTCACCCCGGACGCGCTGGCGGGCATGGTGCGCGAGGCGCACGTGCGGCTCAAGCTCTTCCTGACCACGCAGCGCTCCGTGGTCGGCATCGGTAACGCGTACGCCGACGAGATTCTGTGGGCGGCGCGGCTCTCCCCCCAGGCGATCGCGGACAGGCTCGAGCCGGACGCAGTGACGCGCCTGCACGCGGCCATCACCGCGACGCTGTCCCGCGCGATCGCCGCTCATCGGGACGAACTCGGCGGCGCCCTGCCCATGAAGGAGCCGCTGTCCCTGCTCGCGGTGCACCGCCACGGGAAGGAGCCGTGTCCCCGGTGCGGCACGCCGATCGCGGTGATCTACTACGAGGACCGCGAGACGTACTACTGTCCCACGTGTCAGACGGCGGGCAGAGTGTATGCGGACCGGCGCCGGTCGCGCCTGCTGAAATGACGCCGTGCCGCGGACGGGTCGCGACGCAGATGCGCGGGACGACAGACGATGAGGCGCGAGGAGCCCGTCGCCTGTCGTCGTGAGGCTCGGCGCGGCCTCGGCGGACTCGGGGACCGCAGGACGCTGTGCAACACCTCGTGCGCTCCCGCGGTCCGCGTCAAATGTTACGCGCGTAAGACACTTCCGGCCGTGTTCCGCCGTCGCGAAGTGCAGGAACCCCCGCCGCAGCCGTCGTAGCCGACCCGGGCAGCGGCTTTCCCAAGACGGGGGGGTACGATGGAGATCGACCGGGTCCTTTCCCGTATCGACGGGGAGTTCGACCGGCACGTCGATCGCGTGCGGGCGTTCGTCCGCCAGCCCAGTATCAGCGGCGAAGGCGTGGGGATGCAGGAAATGGCGGAGATGCTGCGGGACACGATCAACCGGCTCGGGGGGCGCGCCGAGATCGTGCCGACGCCTGGCTGGCCGGTCGTGTACGGGGCGATCGACGCCGGACGGCCGAAGACGCTGCTGCTCTACGGGATGTACGATGTCCAGCCGGTGGAGGGCGAGGAGTGGATGGTGCCCCCGTTTGCGGGGGAGACGGTCACCCTCCCCGAGTTCGGGCCCAGCATCGTCGCCCGAGGCGTCTACAACACCAAGGGCCCGCTCGCGGGCATGTTCAACGCGATCGAGGCGATCCAGCAGGCTGACGGTCGCCTGCCCGTGAACGTCAAGTTCGTCATCGAGGGGGAGGAGGAACTTGGCAGCCGGAACCTCCCCGGCTTCATCAACGCCTACCGCGACAAGCTCAAGGCGGACGCCACGTACTTCGCGTTCTACTGCCAGGAGCGGCACGGCAAGCCGGTGCTCTGGCTCGGCGTCAAGGGGATCCAGTACTTCGAGGTCACGTGCCGCGGCGGGGCGTGGGGCGGTCCGCGGACCCGGGGTGTGCACGGGAGCAACGCCGTGTGGATCGGCAACCCGGCGTGGCGGTTGGTGCGGGCGCTCGCGACGATGATGACGGATGACGAGCAGATCCAGGTCGCCGGGTTCCGCGACGACGTGGTGCCGCCGAGCGCCGAGGACGAAGCGCTGCTCAAGACGCTGGCGGAGACGTTCGACCCGGCGACGCAGCTGTGGAACTGGGACGCCGAGCGATTCAAGTACCCGGAGGACCGCGCCGCGCTCCTGCGCCACTACTTGTACGACCCCACCCTCAACATCGACGGCGTGTGGGGTGGATACACCGGCCCCGCGATGAAGACCCTGCTGCCGCACGAGGTCAAGGTCAAGATGGACGTGCGGCTGGTGCCGAACATGGAGCCGGAGCGCGTGCGCGAACGGATCCGTGCCCATCTGGCGCGGCTCGGGCGCGAGGACATCCAGGTCCACTTCTACGACGGCTACCCGCCGGCGAAGACGAGCCTCAACGAGCCGGTCGTGCAAGCGCTGCTCCGCGCGATCCGAGGACTCGGCCACGAGCCCGAGGTGTGGCCCCACCTGGCCGGATCGGCGCCGTTCTACCTGTTCCGCCGGACGCTCGGCCAACCGTTCGCCGCCGGCGGGCTCGGGCACGGCGGGCGGCCCCACAGCCCCAACGAGTACGCGACGATCGAGGGGATGCGGCTGTTCGAGCGTTCGGTCGCCAAGTTCTTCTACGAATTCGCCGCGGGGTAAGCCCGGGGCGTCGCCGGCCGTCCCCCGACACATGGCACGCTATCTCGTCCGACGGTTGCTGATCACGGTCCCGGTGCTGCTCGGGGTCACGGCGATGAGCTACCTGATCATCTCGCTCACGCCCGGCGACCCGGTGCAGGCGTTGATCGACCCCAGCATGAGCGCGGCCGACGTACAGATCAAGCGCCACGCGCTCGGGTTGGACCAGCCGATCTACGTCCGCTACGTCAAGTGGCTGGGGGAGATGGCGCACGGCAACCTCGGCTACTCGTTTTCAAGCGGCGCGCCGGTCGCCGGCAGGATCACGGAGCGTATCGAGCCGACGCTCACGCTAACGTTCAGCGCGCTCGTGCTCTCTTACCTCGTGGCCGTGCCGGCGGGCGTGCTGGCGGCGACGCGCCGCTACACGTGGATCGACTACGGTGCGACGTTGCTCGCCTTCCTCGGCATCAGCCTGCCGACGTTCTTCCTCGGGCTGATCGGGATCTACGTCTTCGCCCTGCGCCTGCGGTGGCTCCCGACCGGCGGCACGACGACGCTCGGCGGCGGCGGGTTCCTGGACGGCGTGTCGCACCTGATCCTGCCCGCAGCCGTGCTCGCCGCGGCCGGCGCGGGCGCGCTGACCCGGTACGTCCGGTCGAGCATGCTCGAGGTGCTTGGGCAGGAGTTCGTGCGCACGGCCCGCGCGAAGGGATTGGGAGAGGGCGTGGTGCTGCGCCGCCACGCGCTCCGCAACGCCCTGCTCCCGGTGGTGACGCTCGCCGGGCTGCAGGTCCCGGCGTTGCTCGCGGGAGCCGTCATCACGGAGCAGATCTTCGAATGGCCCGGGATGGGGCGGCTGACGATCGAGGCGATCAACCAGCGCGATTACCCGGTGCTGATGGGCATCACGCTGGCCGCGGCGGTGCTCGTCATCGTCGGCAACCTGCTGGCCGACGTCACCTATTCGCTCGTCGACCCCAGGATCCGGTACGACTGATGCGGAGGCCGCCACGGCGGGCGAGACAGCCGCGCGACGGCGCGGGTGCCGCGAAGGGACGGGGGGTGTCCACGGTCGCGCCGGCGGTCGCGGTCGTGCGGGCGCCCCGGTCCACGTCCTTCTGGGCGATCGCCGGGCGGCGGTTCCTGCGGCACCGGCTGGCGGTTGCCGGCCTGGTCGCGCTGGCGGTGGTGGGAGGCCTCGCGGTGTTTGCGCCGCTGCTCGCCCCGCACGGCCCGACGACGATCGATCCGGCGCAGTTCCAGGCGCCGCCGTCGGGCACGCACCCCCTTGGGACGGACAGCGTGGGCCGCGACGTGCTGAGCCGGCTGCTCTACGCCGGCCGCGTGTCCCTGACCGTGGGCCTGCTCGCGGTCGCGATCTACGTCGTGCTCGGCACCGTGATCGGCGCGCTCGCCGGATATCACGGCGGGGCCGTGGATACGGTGCTCAGCCGCCTGACCGATGTGGTGCTCTCGTTCCCGCCGCTCATCATCATCCTGTTCGCCGTCAGCATCTTCGGCCGGCCGAGCCTCGCGAACATCATCATCGTGCTCGGCGCCCTCGGCTGGCCCGTCGTCGGCCGGCTCGTCCGCGGCCAGTTCCTCGCGTTGCGCGGTCTGGAGTTCGTGCAGGCCGCGCGGGCCACCGGAGGGTCCGACGCGCGCGTCGTCGCCCACCACTTGCTGCCGAACGCGATGGCGCCCGTGCTCGTCGCCGCCACGTTCGGCACGGCCAACGCGATCCTGACCGAGGCGTCGTTGTCCTTCCTCGGGCTGGGCGTGCAGCCTCCGACGCCGTCGTGGGGGAACATGCTGACGGACGCGCAGTCGTTGACGGTCCTCGAGCGGATGCCGTGGTTGTGGGTGCCGCCGGGGATCATGATTCTGATCGCGGTCCTCGCGATCAACTTCGTTGGCGACGGGCTGCGCGACGCCCTGGATCCGAGCCTGCGTTTGTAACATCGGCTGACGGGACGGAGGAGGGGACGGAGCAGCCCCCGAATCACCGCGCACGCTGTGTGGAGGAGGGACAACGTTGATGCGCGTTCGCTGGGCGCTCGTGCTCCTGGTCGTCGCGAGCCTGGTCGTGCCGCTGTCGCCCGTGCGGGCGGCGGGACCGGACTCGTCGTTCGTCGTTGTCGCGGGGATGTGGAGCCCGCCGAACAACTTTAACCCGATCAACACCGACAGTTCCTACGGCTTCTTCGGCATCCGGTTCATGTTCGACACGTTGGTCGCCGCGCGCCTCGAGAACAACAAGCTGGTGTTTTCGCCGGACCTGGCGCAGCGGTGGACCGTGTCGCCGGACCGGCAGACGTTCACGTTCACCCTCAATCCCAAAGCGATGTGGCACGACGGCAAGACGGTCACGGCGGATGACGTCGTGTACACGGTGATGACGATCAGCGACCCCAAGACCGAGACGAACCGGGGGGCCGACGTTGCGCAGATCGCCGGGCTCGACGTCCACGGCAAGCGCGCGCCGGGGGCGGCGATCGGGATCCGGGCCGTGAACGACCGCACGGTCGAGGTCAAGACCCGGGTGCCCGTGGACCCGCAGATGTTCCTCGAGCTGTTCGGATACAACGTGTATATTCTGCCGAAGCACGTGCTGGCGGACACGCCGCCGGACCAGTTGTCGAAGTCGCAGTTCTTCCAGCACCCGACTGTTGGGGACGGACCGTACAAGTTCGCGCAGTACCGGACGGACGAGTACATCGAGCTCGCCGCCAACGACGCGTACCACCTCGGCGCGCCGAAGGTCCGGCGTGTGTTCATCCGGATCATCCCGCCCGCGTCGATGGTCGCCCAACTCCAGCGCGGCGACCTGGACGTGACCGCGGGGTTCGGGATCGGTGAGGTGCCGATCGAGGACTGGGGCACGGTGAAAACGATGTCCAACGTGCACGCGGCCTCGTTCCCGGCGCCCGGCTATCAGTACATGCTGTTCAACTTCCAGAAGTCCTATCTGCAAGACAAGCGCGCGCGGCAGGCGATGGCGGAGGGGATCAACCGCCAGCTGATGGTGTCCCAGCTGCTGCGCGGAGAGGGCATGATCGCGGACGGCCCGATCCCGCCGGCGAACCCGTACTTCAACAAGGCGGTGAAGCCGTGGCCGTACGACGTGGCCAAGGCGAAGGCGCTGCTGCAGGAAGCCGGGTGGGACGCGAACCGGACCTTGTTGCTGCGGGTGCCCGTCGGCAACACGATCCGGGAGCGGTCGGCGGATATCATCAAGGAGAACCTCGCGGCCGTGGGGGTCAAGACCGACATCCAGAAGTCCGACTTTCCGACGTTGATCGCCGCGGCCAAGAAGGGCGACTACGACCTGATGTTGATCGGGTGGGCCGGGCCGACCGACCCGGACGTGTCGTCGCAGTACCGGACCGGCGGGCAGTACAACTTCTCGTTCCTGTCGATGCCGGATCTGGACAAGCTGCTGGACGCGGGCGCCGCGGCGTCCGATCCGGCGAAGCGCAAGGAGATCTACGATCAGTTCCAGGCGATGTTCGCGGACCAGCTGCCGGTGCTGGTGTTGTACTATCCCAACGCGCGGACGGCGATCTCGGGCCGGATGCAGAACGTGCTCACCGATCCGGACGGCGTGTACAATTTCTACTCGTTCCGCTGGGGTGCCAGCGGGGTGCGGTAGCCCGAGGCCGTGCCGGAGCAAGCCCCCGGGGGCGCCGGTCTGACCGGCGCCCCCGATGCGTGCCGCCGCGCGCCCGGATCAGCCCGCGGCGCCCCGCTCCTGCTCCTCGAACTGGAGGCGGTACAGCTTCGCGTAGATGCCGTTGCGCCGCAGCAGGTCCTGGTGCCGGCCCTCCTCGGCGATCCGGCCCCGATGCAACACCAGGATCCGGTCGGCGTGCTGGATCGTCGAGAGGCGGTGCGCGATCGTGATCGACGTCCGCCCGCGGAGGACCGTGGCCATCGCGTGCCGGATCAGCGTCTCCGTCTCGGTGTCGACGCTGCTCGTCGCCTCGTCGAGGACGAGCAGGACCTCGGGGTTCGCGGCGAGCGCTCGCGCGAACGCGATCAGCTGCTTCTGGCCGACCGACAGTCCGGCGCCACGCTCGCGCAGTTCGGCGGCGTACCCGCCCGGTAGCGCCTCGATGAAGCGGTGGGCGCCGACGCGCTCGGCGGCGCGGCGCACTTCCTCGGTGGTGAGGCCGGGGTTTCCGAGACGAATGTTGCTCTCGACCGTGCCCGCGAACAAGAATACGTCCTGCAGCACCAGCCCGATGTGCCGCCGCAGTTCCCGCTGGCTAACCTCCCGGACGTCCACGCCGTCGACCAGCACGCGACCGCGCTGCGGGTCGTAGAAGCGCGTCAGCAGGTTCAGGATCGACGTCTTGCCGGCGCCGGTGTGACCGACGAGGGCGACGGCCTGCCCCGGCTCGATCGTGAACGAGATGCCCCGGAGCGCCCACGTCTCGTCGTTCTCGTACGCGAACCACACGTCCCGGAACTCGATCCGTCCCCGCACCGTGGGCAACGCCACCGGTCGCGGCGGGTCCTGGACGGTGACCGGCTCGTCCATCACGCGGAAGATCCGCTCGGACGAGGCCATCGCCGCCTGCAGGATGTTGAACTTGTCAGAGAGGTCCCGGAGCGGGTCGAAGAACCGCTCCGCGTACTGGATCGTCGCGACGAGCACGCCGAGCGTGGTCACGTGACGGACGACCTGGCCGCCGCCGTACCAGAGGAGGACCGCGACGCCCACCGCGCCGAGCAGCTGGATCGCCGGGTAGAACTGGGAGAAGTTCCAGGTCGAGTTCAGGTTGGCGTCCAGCAGGCTCGTGTTGAGCTCGCCGAAGCGCCGTCGGCTGCGGCGCTCCTGGTTGAACAACTGGGTCACGGTCATGCCCATGAGGTGCTCGGCCAGGAACGCGTTCAGGCGGGCCAGGCGCGTCCGCACCGCCCGATAGGCGCCCCGCGACCGGAGGCGGAACCGATCGGTTACCGCGTAGACCAGCGGCAGCACCGTGAACGCCGCCAGCGCCAGCTGCCAGTTCATCCACAGCATCACGACGGTGATGCCCACCAGCGTCGCGATATCTCCGAAGATCGCGACGACGCCCGACGTGATCAGCTCGTTGAGCGCGTCCACGTCATTGGTGACGCGTGTGACCAACCGGCCCACCGGCTCGCGCGTGAAGAATCCCGCCGAGAGGGCCTGGAGGTGTTCGAACATCTGGACGCGGAGATCGGCCATCACGCGCTGGCCGACGTACTGCATCAGGTTGCTCTGCAGCCACCGGGCCGCGAAGCCGGCGCACAGGATCGCGAGGTACAGCGCGGCGATCCCGGCGAGCCCGCGGACGTCCGCCGCCTGCCCGAGGGCACCTGCCGCCGGCGCGCCGGCGATGTGCGGGGCGATGTACCGGTCGATCGCGATACGGTACAACCAGGGTCCGGCCAGGTCGGTCGCGGACGCGATCAACAGGAACGCGATCGACCACGCGACGATGCGGTGATACGGTCGCACGTATCGCAACAGTCGCCGGATCAGGCGCGCGTCGTAGGCGCGGCCGAGGATCTGGTCGTCGTCCACCATGACGCTCATGCCCGAGGTACCTCCGCCGCGTGGGGCGGGGCTTCGGGCTCGTTCGCCTCAGGGTCCGCGGCCTCGAGTTCCTCCCGCAGCAGCTGCTGCTCGTAGAGGGTCGCGTAGAGGCCGCCCGCGGCGAGCAACGCGTCGTGGGTGCCCTGCTCGGCGATCCGCCCGTCGCGCAGCACGACGATCCAGTCGGCGTCCCGGATCGTGGAGACGCGGTGGGCGATGATGAGGCATGTCCGGGACGCCATCACGGCGCGGAGCTGTTCGAGGATGCGCCGCTCGGTGTCGGTGTCCACACTGCTCAGCGCGTCGTCGAGGATCAGGATGCGAGGGTCCCGGATGACCGCGCGGGCAAGCGCCGCGCGTTGGCGCTGTCCCCCGGAGAGGGTCACGCCTCGCTCGCCCACGACCGTGGCATACTTGAGCGGGAACCCCTCGACGTCCGCGGTGAGCTGCGACACCGCTCCGGCCGCGGCCACGAGGCCGGGCGCACCGTCCTCGTTCGGAGCGCCGGCGGTCGCGGCGTCGTCGCGGCCGAGGCTGATGTTCTCGTGCAGCGTGTCGGAGAACAGAAACGCCTCCTGCGGCACGAGCGCGATCGCGCGGCGCAGGGATGCGAGGGAGAGTGTGCGTACGTCGTGCCCGTCCACGAGCACCTCGCCCTGTACGGGATCGTACAGCCGCGGCACCAGCCCGACGAGGGTGCTCTTG
This sequence comes from bacterium, assembly GCA_035632615.1. Lineage (GTDB taxonomy): Bacteria > Sysuimicrobiota > Sysuimicrobiia > Sysuimicrobiales > Segetimicrobiaceae > JAJPIA01. Next base: position 11,493 of record DASQGM010000038.1, read on the forward strand.
CCCGATCCGGTGGCGCCGACGATCGCGACGGTGCGACCCTCGGGGATAAGCAGCGACACGTCGTGCAGCACCGGCGCCCCGTCAAATGCGACGGTCACGTTCCGGAACTCGATCTCGCCCCGCGGGGCCGTCAGCGCGATCGGATCGGCCGGGTCGCGGACTTCCGGGGTGATGCGAAAGATCTCGTCCAGCCGGAGCATCGACGCGCGCCCCTGCTGCCACAAGTTCGTGATCCAGCCGAGCGCGATCATGGGAAAGCTCAGCCGCGCGAGATAGTACGAGAACTGGACCAGCTGCCCGAGCGTCAACTGCCCGCCGACGACGAGCGCGCCGCCCTGCCACAGCAGGATCACCGAGGCGAGCCCCACGATCAGGCCGATCGCCGGCCACAGGACGCCCTGCACCCTGGCCAGCCGCATGTTCACACGGACGATGGCGTCGACCTCCATCTGGAACCGGGCGCTTTCCGAGGCCTCCTGCGCAAACGCCTTGACCACGCGGATGCCGCTGAAGTTCTCCTGCGCGCGGGTCGACAGCGACGCGAACTGCGCCTGCACTTGATCGAACCGCCGGTGGATCTCCCGGCCGAGTCCGAGGAACAGGAGCGTGATCAGCGGGAGGACCAGGAGCATCCACAGCGTGAGGCGGACGCTCAACGTCATCATGAACGCGACGGACGCGACGAGCATGATCGTCGTCTGTACCGAGCGCATCAGCCCGACGCCCGCGAGGCGTTGGACCGCCCGGATGTCGTTGACGGCCCGAGCCATCAGATCGCCGACCGGGGTGCGCTGGAAGAACCGCATCGACATCCGCTGGAGGTGCGCGAAGTAGTCGTGGCGCAGGTCGGACTCGATGCGATACGCGGCGGCCAGGATCTGCGTGCGCATCACGTAGGTCATCGTCGCCTCCGCGAGCGCGAGCAGCGTCAAGGCCCCGGCGAGACCGGCGAGCCGCCCGCCCGCCTGCCCGCGCTGGATCGCGTCGATCGCCGCCCGCAGCACCCAGGGCGCCAGCTGGGCCATGGCCACTGCGACGGCGGAGGCCGCATACCCGATAAGGTAGGCCCGCCGGTATCGTTGCACATACTGCCAGAAGCGTTGACTGCGCATCGTCGGCGTAGAAACGAGGTCGAGACTTAATTATAGCGCGGGGATCCGGCGCGCGCGATGGTGCCCCGCCGCGCCGTGCCTACCGCTTGCGCGCCAGCAGCACTCCGTCTCTGAGCGGCGCGATCACACCGAAGAACTCCGGGTCGGCGAACACGGCCCGCGTCAGCGTGCGGACGCCCTCCGTGTCGGCGTCTGTCACGGCCGAGTCCATCACCGCGCCGTGCCACACCATGTTGTCGACGATCATGAGCCCCCCGGACGCGAGGCGCGGCTTGATCGCGGGGAGCGACGCCGGATAACCGTCCTTGTCAATGTCGTTGAAGATGATGTCGAACGGTCCGTCCGCCCCGCGCAGCTCCGCCACGGCCTCGCCGACGTGGAACCGGACCACCCCGTCGAGCCCAAGGCGCCGGAGGTATCCGCGCGCGTCGTTGGACAGCGCCTTGTCCCAGACGACGTGGTGCACCTCGCCGCCGCCGTTGTCCCGCACGCCCATCGCGAACCACGCCGTGGAGTATCCGAACCCGGAGCCCAACTCGAAGATCCGGCGGGCGCCCCCGAGGCGGGTCAGCAGATAGAACAGGTGTCCAACTGCCGGGCCGACGATCGGGAAGCGACTGGCGCGGGCGCGCGCTTCCATTTCCTGGAGCACCTCGTGGCGCGGCGGCAGGACCCCTTCGAGGTAGGCGGACACCTCGCGTGCGTCGAGTGGTTGGGTCATGACGACCTCCCAGGCGGGGTCGTAGTCTGCACCGGTCCGGGCGCGGGGACCGTGACCCGCCGGCCCGACGCCGCGGCGTCGAGGAGCGCGTCGCACACTCGCGCGCACGCCCAACCGTCCGTGAACGTCGCCGCGACGCGCTCCGTCGCGACGTCCGCGGTGAGGCGGGCGGCCTCGTCGAGCTGATGGGTGAACGCGTGCTCCCACCCGAGCGTGTGCCCCGGCGGCCACCAGCGGCCGCCGTAGGGGTGGTCGCGTTCGGTGACGAGCACGTCGGCGAGCCCCCGCGCCGCGCCGTCGCCGTGGTAGACGCGGAGCTCGTTGAGGCGCTCGAGATCGAAGACGAGCGTGCCGCGTTCCCCGTTCACCTCGAACGTCAGGAGGTTCTTGCGGCCGGGGCACATCCCGCTGGCTTCCAGGGTGCCGATCGCGCCGTGCTCGAACTCGATCGTCGCCGCGATCGCGTCCTCCACGGTGACGCGCGCCGTCGCACCGTCCGCCGGACGCTCCGGGACGTACGTGCGCAGCGTCGCGGTCACCGCGACGACGGGCCCGACGAGAAAGTGCGCGAGATCCACGGCGTGGGACGCGAGGTCGCCCGTGACGCCGCTCCCGGCGGCGGCCCGGTCGTGCCGCCACCCGAACGGCGACGATGGGTCCACGAGCGAATCGTCGCTGTACCGGCAGCGGAAGTGGTACACGCGGCCGACCCCGCCCTCGGCGATCAGTCGGCGCGCCAGGAGCACCGCGGGCACGAACCGGTAGTTGAACCCGCACAGGGCGGGGGCCCCGGCGTCGTGGGCCGCCCGCGCCATCGTCTCGGCCTCCGAAGCGGTGCGCCCGAGCGGCTTCTCGCACAGGACGGCTTTCCCGGCGCGGAGGGCGGCGATGCTCGGAGCCGCGTGCAGGTCGTTTGGCGCGGCGTTCACCACCAGGTCCACCTCGGGATCCTCGACCAGCTGCGCCCAGTGATGCGTCCAGCGCGCGGCGCCAAACTGGGTGGCGGCGTCCGCCACCCCGCGATCGCGCCGTCCGGCGACCGCGATCAGCCGAAGCTTGGCGGGCGCATCGGAGAAGACCTCGGCGTGGCGCCGGAGCGCGGCGAGATGCGCCCTGGCCACGCCCGCGTAGCCGATGACGCCCACCCCGAGAACGCGCCCCACGCGGACCGCCTAGGCGAGCGCGGCCGCGACCTTGCGAATGCCGCGGACGATGTCGGCGTTATCACGCTCGGT
>DASQGM010000039.1:0-5612 GCA_035632615.1 bacterium
GCACGAAGAAATGGCGCAGCTTCATGTAGTCGATGAACGGCCCCACCGACTCCACGAGCGCCTTGGCCGTCTCGAAGCCAAGACCGTCGTCCCGCGCGATTGTGATCCCGGCATCGCGCGGCTTCCCCGGCCGATCAGGAACCGGCAGAAACGATAACACTCGATCCATGGTCCAGTCCTCCTCCCGTCGCCTCACGTCCATCACGCATCTCCAGCGCGGACGCGGTCCCCCGCCTTCTCCCGTGCCACATCTCGTGCGTACCACCGGTGCCGCGACAGCCCGCCGCGGACCGTCCCCGTCGCCCCGCCGGCAGTTCTCCACCACCATGCTGAGCGGTCGGCGTGGTGAACGTCCGGATGCGGGCAGGGCGCGCCCTCCGTCCGCGCACGGCCTCGGCACTCCGGCGACGGGGCACTAGGGGCACCGGTAGCGCTCCACCTTGCCCGGATCCAGTGTCACGCCCAGGCCCGGACCTTGGGGCACCGCCACGATGCCGTCGATCATCTCGATGTCGTGCGTGATGATGTCGTCCGCGAGTCGCTCGCGCGGCGTCCCGTACCCGACCGGTTCGGAGAGGTTGGGCAGGGCGGCGGCAAAGTGCAGGATCGCTGCCGTGCCCGGCCCGAGCGGGTGCTTGCTGCCGAGCGTCACGGGGAGGCCGGCGGCCTCGGCGGTCTCGGCGATCTTTCGCGAGAGGTAGAACCCACCGTTCTTGATGACCTTGATGCAGACGACGTCGGCCGCCCGTTCGCGGGCCAGACGGATCACGTCCGGCGGCGTCCACGCGCTCTCGTCCGCGATCACGGGGATCTCGAGCGCGTCGGCGACTTTGGCCATCCCGTCGAAGTCCCACCAGGCGCACGGCTGCTCCACCGCCCGGATGTGGTAGCGCTGTTCCATGCGGCGCAGCACCGGTACGGCGACGTCGGCGGTGTACCCGCCGTTCACGTCCACCTCGAGCGGGTAGTCCGCCCCGACCGCGTCGCGGACCGCGGCCACGCACTCGAGATCCGCGCGCGGATCAAACCCGGCCTTCACGGTGAGACACGCATACCCGTCGGCCTTCTTGCGAACGGCATCGGCCGCGACCGCGGCGGGCGTGCCGATACTCAGGCTGCGCGACACCGAGACCCGGTCTCGAAATGCGCCGCCCAGGAGTTTGTAGACGGGAATGCCGTACGCGTGCCCCAACAGGTCGAACAGGGCGTTGTCCACGCCGCACTTGGCGCACAGGAATCCGGTGCGGCCCCAGTTGGCGCGCTCGAGCGCCGCGATCGCCCCCGCGACGTCGTGGGGATCACGACCGAGAAGCAGCGGCGCGAAGTACGAGCGAATCGAGGACACGATCGCCTCCACCGTTTCGCCGCCGCGCTCGGGCACCGTGACGCCGGTCTCCCCGATCCCGGTGACACCGGTGTCGCTGCGCGCCTCGACCAGGACTCGGCGCGCTTTTCGCACCGTGCCGGGCGAGATGGTGTAGGGCGTCTTGTACGGCACCTCGACGAGGTAGGCGTCGATCGCGACGATCTTCATGCGCACCCCTTCCCCTTGGATGTCGGCCCCGACGCGCGGTATCCCAACGCCTGCGAGACACGGTCCGCCGCGGCGACGACCGCCGGCGCCGCCCGTTCCATCGCGCGCCGCGTCCACCGGGAGGTCGGTCCGGCGCATGCCAGGACCGCGATCACCGTGCCAAGCGCATCGCGCACCGGCGCCGCCACGCCCGACACGTTCACGGCGCGCTCATCAACGCTGACCGCGTAGCCGGCCCGGCGGACGCGCGCCAGCTCGGCCCGGAACTTCCGCGCGTCTGTGATCGTGTGCGCCGTCAGCTCCCGCAGGCCGGCGCGCAGGTAGCGTTCGAGATCGTCCGCCGGCGCGTGCGCGAGCAGAACCTTCCCGGCCGAGCCCGCGTGCAGCGGCAACGGCACACCGAGCGCGGCGACCCAGCGCAGCTCCTGCGGGCTCGGGACGACCTCGATGCAGACCCGAGTGTCGCCCGAACGAAGATGCAGCCCCACGGTCTCGCGCGTCGAGCCCACGAGCTCCCGCATCACCGGGAGCGCGACGCTGCGGAGGTTCACCCACCCCGTCGCGAGCTGCGCGAGCGCGAGCACGCGAGGCCCGGGACGGTACCCGACCCCGGACTCGTCCAGCGCCACGATGCCTGCGCCAGCGAGCGTGGAGAACAGGCGGGAGACGGTGCTGCGCGTCAGGCCGAGCCGGTGGCTCGCCTCGCCGACACGGATCACCGGGTGCTCGGATGAAAACAGCGCCAGCAGCTGACCGGCCTTGGCGATCGACCGGATGGCGGTCACGATGCCACGTCCAGCGGGTCAGTCATGCCGAAGCGGGCGCGCGGCCCCTCCTCACACAAACATCATGCCGCCGTTCACAAGAATCGTCTGGCCCGTCACGTAGCCCGCGGGTTCGGAGCAGAGGAAAGCACACACGGCGGCGACCTCCTCGGCCGTGCCCGGCCGTCCCGCCGGGACCCGCTCCAGCCATCGACGGCGGAATTCGGGGTCGAGCGCCCGCGTCTCGTCGTCGTAGTACGGCCGCTCGTGGCTCCGCTCGAGGAGGCCGGGCGCCACGTGGTTGCACGTGATCCCGAACTCCGCGAACTCGTTCGCCACGGCACGCGTGAACCCGACCAGGCCGCCCTTGGCCGCGGCGTTGGCCGACTTGTATTTCGTGCCCCGAAGCCCCGCCTGCCCTCCGACGTTGACGATGCGGCCCCACCGCCGCCCGACCATCACGTCGACGAGTTCGCGAACGCAGTAGAACGCGCTGAACAGGCTCGTCCGCAGCACGAGGTCCCACTGCTCGTCGGTCGTTTCGCGAAGGCGGTGCATCGGGGCGATCCCGACGTTGTTGACCAGGATGTCGATCCCGCCGGTGCGCTCGCGGACTTCGCGCGCGAGCGTCCGGACCTGGTCGGGGCTGGAGACGTCGGCGACGATCAGGCACGCGTCGACGCCCCGTCCCATGAGCGCGTTCACCACGGCCTCGCCCTCCGCGCGCGTCGCGCGCACGTTGACCACCACGTTGACGCCCTCGCGCGCCAGCGCGTCCGCCACGGCCGCCCCGATGTTTCGGCCGGAACCGGTGACCAGGGCCCACTTGCCGCGTAGCGCCATCGGTCGCCTTCCTCCCCGGTTACTTGCTCTCTTGCGCCAGGCGCTTGGCGATGTCGGTCGTCGCGGCGATCTCTTTCGCCAGATACGACTGGAAGCTCGGCGCGTCCAAGTACAGGTCGACCTGCCCGTCCTGGCGCGCGAAGACGTCCCAGGCCGGGGTCGCGCGGACGGCGTTGGCCGCGGCGGATAGGGTCGCCAACACCCCCGCCGGGACGCCGGCGCGCGCCAACAGGCCACGCCACACGTACTCCGCCACGGGATAGCCGAACTGCTCGAACGTGGGCGCGCTGGGCATGGGCGCATAGCCCCGCTTCGCGCTCAACGCGAGATATCGCATCGTTCCCGCGTCCGCGCTGGGGCGGGCATTGCTCGCCGCGGCCATGCCAGCGTCCACGTGCCCGCCGAGGACCGCGGTCACGACGTCCCCGCCCCCGGCAAACGGCACGTAGGTGGCGCGGATCCCCGCGGCGTCGACGAACTCAGCCTCCACCTGGTGGGTGATGGCGACGGCACCGGCGCCGGCGATCGTGAGTTTCCCCGGGTTGTCCTTAGCATAGCGCACGAGATCGGCGAGCGTGCGGTACGGACTGTCGCGGCGCACGAAGAGCGCCGACGCTTCTCCGTTCAGGCGCGCGACTCCAACGAGGTCGTTGAGCGTGAACCGCGTCTGCCCGCTGGCGAGCAGAAACGAGAGGCTGCGCGTGGCGAACAGCAACGTGTAGCCATCCGCCGGCCGCTCCGCCAGCTGTTCCAGGGCGATCCCTCCGCTGCCCCCGACGGCGTCCACCACGACGACGGGCTGGTGCAACTGCTCGCGCAGGCCCTGAGCAAACAACCGGGCCTCCACGTCCACGGTCGCCCCCGCCGAGAACCCCACGAGGATCGTGATCGGACGCGTTGGATAGCCGGCCGCCCCCTCCGCCCGTCCGCCGCCTCCGGCGGCGAGCACCCCGGCGCCCAGCGTCGCCGCCAGGCCGGCCGTCACGAGCCGAACGACCGTCGTCCGCACGCGCGTGCCTCCGTCCGAACGCCCGCGAGTCATGACGCCCCGCGGGCCGCGCCGGCGCGGACCGGATCGGCGATCCGCCCCGCGGGCCGTGCGGCCGAGCCCGGCGAGGTCCATCGCCGGAGCCACCGGCCGACGGCGGTGACGCCTGCGGCCCGATCCAACCGGCGGACCATGCCGATGAACCTGCGGGCGTGCGGCTGGTCGGCATCGCCGCCGAGCAACCCGAGAAACTTCGCCGTCAGCGCGTCGGGGGCGATCGGATTCTGCGGCGACCCGCTCGGCCAGCGCACCTGCGCACTCCGCACCGTCCCATCCTGAAAGCGGACGGTCACGCGGGACTCCATCATCGCGGGGTGGTGAGAGGTAAACGCGGCGTTTGCGGACACGCGCACGCGCCGTGCCAGCGCCCGGACGGTCTGCCGCTCGCGGGCGGGTGTCGCAAAGCTCTCGAGCGTCACCGCGTTATCGAGGAGCGCGGACGCGACGCAAAACGGAATGTTCAGCTGAGCAGCGAGCGCGGAGTCCCGCGGCTCCGTCGTGACCAGCCAGTCCTGGAACGCGTACTCATAGGTCTCGACCTCCACCGCCGCGACACGCTCGGGATCCACCGGGGCCGTGCCGCGGATCGCAAGCGCCGCGTCGATGGCGCCGTGCGCCTGACGGCACGCCGGATAGGGCTTGATGTAGCACTCCAGCAGCGCCAGCCAGGGTCGGTCAGCGAGGTCCACCCGCTGTTGAACGCCTTCGCCGCCGAGCGTCGCCAAGAACCCGAACCGACCGTCGACGCTGTCCCGCGCGCCCCGCAGGCCCTCCCGCGCCAGCAGGGCGGCATGGACGCCGTTTCTCGCGGCCAGACCGGCGTGGAGGTGCTTCGTGGGCGCGCCGTCGGCGCGGTACTGCGCCAGCCCGGCCGCCTGGGTGCACGCCAGGTGTGCGGCATCCACGATCTGCGCGTCCGGCAGCGCGAGCGCCAGCCCCGCCGCGACCGCCGCCGCCACGGCGTTGCACGTGCCGGTCGGATGGTACCCGCGCTCGCGGTGCGCGCGCCCCGCCAGTTGGCTCAACCAAACCGCGACCGCGTATCCGCCGACGACCGCGCCGATAAACGACGCGCCGCTCGCGCCCTCGGTCTCCGCGCATGCGAACGCGGCGGGCACGACCGCAGCGCCGGGGTGAATCCACAGGTGTCCGTCGTCGAGGTCGATGCTGTGCGCGGCCACGGCGTTCGCGCAGGCCGCGCTGACGGGATCCGTGGTGCGCGTTCCCGCGATCACCGTCGCGCGACCGCGACCGCCGACGGCGTGCGCCACGCGACGCACCGCGGCGGCGTGGTCGGTGCGCGCCCCGGCGATCGCGACCCCCACGGTGTCCAGGATGTGGGTCGTGGCGGCGACAATGGCGGCGGCGGGGCACGAGCCGCCTCGTGCGGCCGCGGCGATCCGCTGGATGGTCTCCGCGCCGG
>DASQGM010000040.1:0-1555 GCA_035632615.1 bacterium
AGCAGCGGGCCCGCATCGACCAGATCCAAGCGCTCTTCACCCGGTGGAAGGCGGAGGTCGCCGCGCCCGAGATCGCTGCGCGCCGGGCGTCGCCTTCGGGTCTCGCCCAGGCCGCGCAGCGTGCCTACGTGCTGGTCCTCCAAATGCGCGAAACCGCGGGCGCGTACGCCGCGGGCCGGGATCCCGGGGCCTTTACGCAGTGGATCGCGGAGGCCGCGGATCTTCGCAACCGGCTCGACGTGCTGACGGTCATGGAGCAATCCTCGACGCAGGTCGCCGCCGTGGGCCGAGCCTACGCGCTCGCGGATCAGGGTGCGCGGTTTGGCCCGGGGACGCCGGCCGCCCGGCTGGTGGAGACCGGCGGCCAGCTGGACCAGATCGTGAGCGCCATTCAGGCGGACGCACAGGGGGCCGACGAGCGGCTCCGGCAGCTGACCGGGGCCGGCACCGGCCTGGCGATCGTCGACCAGATCCGCGCCATCAACCTCGCGTTCGTCGACACCTCCCAGGCCAATCTGCGCGCCAACCTCGCGGCGACCCAGCGAACGGCGCGCGACGCCCGGATCGTGGCGACGGCCGTGCCGCTGGCGCTGGTGCTGCTGTTGATCGCGGCCATGCTGGCGTCAACGGGCGTGACCGCGTCGATCCACGAGGTCGCGGAGGCGGCGGCGGCCCTGGCCGGCGGCGACTTTTCGCGTCGCGTGCGCGCCGGCGGAACCGACGAACTCGGGGCGATGGCCCGCGCGTACAATGCCATGGCCGATCGCATGCGCGCGCAGTCGCAGGAGGCCGGCCTGCTCGGGCAGATGAGCGACCTGCTTCAGGCGAGCCTGTCGATCGACGAGGCCTGCGGCGTCATTGCCCGCACCGTGCCCCGGCTGTTCCCCGGATGCGGCGGATCGATCTATCTGGCGAGCCCGTCCCGTGACGTGCTCGAGTCCGTGGTCTCCTGGGGGGACGGCGGCGGAGGCGGTGCCTCGGCCTTTGCCCTCGAGGACTGCTGGGCCCTGCGCCGCGGGCAACCGCACTATTTCGGACACGACTCGACCGACGCCCGCTGCCGGCACCTCGCCGATGCGCCGGCGGCCGCGTCGCTGTGCGTGCCGTTGATGGCGCAGGGCGACGCCAGCGGCGTGCTGTGCCTCGTGGACAGCGCGCCCGCGCCGTTGCCACGCGTGTTCTCGGAGGACGAGATCCGGCTGGCGCGCACCGTCGCCGACCAGGTCGGGCTTGCGATCGCAAACCTGCGGCTGCGGGACACGCTGCGCCACCAGTCGATTCGGGATCCTCTGACCGGTCTCTACAACCGTCGGTATCTCGAGGAAACGCTCGAGCGCGAGCTTCGCCGGGCCGAACGGGCCGGCCAGTCGCTCGGGGTCCTCATGTTCGACATCGACCTGTTCAAGCAGTTCAACGACACGTTTGGGCACGAGGCCGGGGACGTCATGCTGCGCGAAGTCGGGCGGTTGTTGCGGGATCGGTTCCGGCGCGAGGACATCGTCTGCCGGTACGGCGGAGAGGAGTTTGTCATCGTCCTTCCGACCGCGACGCTGGA
>DASQGM010000041.1:0-2020 GCA_035632615.1 bacterium
CCCCACCGCCCGGGCCGCCGCGGGCCCGGGAGGCGACGATGCCGCCCGGGCCGCGGCCACAGGCCCTACCGCGCTACTGCACGACCACGACGGGGCAGTGGGCCCCGTGCAGGATGCGTTCGCTCACGCTGCCGAGGATCAGCCCGCCGATCCGGCCGAGCCCACGCCGGCCCAGGACGATCAAGTCCGCGTGGGCCTCCTCGGCGACCTTGAGGACCTCGTGCGCCGGGTCGCCCGTGCGATACGTGGAGCGTATCTCGACGGCCTTCCCCTTGAACAACTCCGCGGTGCGGGCGAGAATCTCCGCGCCCGCCCGCTCGAGAGACTCTGTGACCACCCGGAATTCCACCACGCCGTGCACCCCGGGACCGGTGATCGGCGCGGCCGGGATGTGCCCCACGTTGACGAGCGTGACGTCGACGTCTCCGAGCCTGGTCGCGAACGCAACCGCCCACTGAGCCGCGCGCTCCGCGTGTCGCGAGCCGTCCGTGGCGAGCACCACTCGCATCTCTTGACCCTCCTTTGCCGTGCCGGCCCCCGCGTCTACGCGGGGCGCGCGAGACGGGGATGCCGAAGCACCCCGCCCAGGCCTTCTGCGAGGCGGCCGGACTCCTGCGGCCCGATCAGTTCGAGCGTCGCCCCGTGGCGGCGCGCGAGCACCGGGAGCGCCTGCGCGAGCGCCGCGCCCTCGAACGTCGCGCCGCACATCGGGCAGCGCTCGGCCGGAACCGCGGCGACGAACCCGCAGGCGTGGCACTCCCAGACGTTGCCTTCCACGTCGCGGGCGGCCACGAGCACGCGAACGTCGCCGCTCATCAGGGCCTCCAAGGTTGCCGCGCGACCGGCAACGCCCCGGTCGCCTTCGGGGCCCCCGGCCAGGACGTCCGCAACGAGCGCGCCCTCACGCCGGTGACGGTCCGTGAGCGCCAGCGGCAGGGTCCGGCGTGTGATCTCCTCCACGGGAGCGGTCGCCGCCAGCCCGATCGTGTCTACAATGCGGCTCTTGAGCGGTGCCGGAAGGGCCGCCCTGACCGCGCTCGTCGCCTCCTCGGGGCCCGCCAGGATCAGCCGATCGATCCCGCGTTCGCTCAGGTCGCGGGTCGCCGAGACGGCGACCTCGTGCCAAAACTTGCGGTGCTCCGCATCGACGCGCGCGTCAAACGAGTCGCGCTGCGTGCCGCGGCCGGCGGAGACGCCCGCCTGCCGGACGGCGGTGCGGACGCGGCCGCTCTTGAACCGCCAGTCGCTCGGATCGAGGTGGAGGACTTGATCGTCCACGATGGCGACGCCGCCGAGGTACGCGACGGCGATCCGCGCGTGATCGCGGGCCACGATCAGGATCGCGTAGGGGCTGTACTCGGCCGACGCCCACAAGAGCCCCATCAGATCGGGCCGGCCGTACCGCACCCGGTTGGGGAGCGGGATGGGGAGGAGGTATTCTCGCCACAGGTCGGGGCCCGCAAACACTGCCAGCCCGCGGCCGCGCGGCGGGGTTGCGTCCACGCGCGACAGAATCCGTCGGGCCGTCCGTCGGGCCTCCTCGCGGCCCCCTTCGGGAACCCGCTCAACCAGATCGTGCACGGCCCGGTGCAGCCAGATTCGGTACGCCGGGTTCGGCGTCTGGTGCTCGGGCTTCGTCGGATCGATGTCGAGCGACACCGACAGAACGTCGTCGCGATCGAGCGTCGTGAGCTCAGCCAATTCCCTCGGATCAATCATGCCCCAGCCTCCGAGTTCGTCGTTAGTGCTACCGCCCCGTTCCCTGACTCCACTCTACGCCGTGGCGCCGGCGCTAAATATCGGGTGGGCGCCCGATCCGCAGGCGCGCGCCGGCCGGGCATCCCGTTCCCGCCGGGCGGGTCGCGCGGGCTACGCGGAGACGGTGGGAGGTTGCTCGGGTGATGCCGGGACAGGACGGCGTCTGAGGGCCATGTGATCGAGCCTGACGCGCCGGATCGGGGCGATCGTTCTGTGCCGGCCGGCCAGCCGCTCCGCGTGCGCCGCCCGCCGGTAGCACTCC
>DASQGM010000042.1:0-4071 GCA_035632615.1 bacterium
TCGACGCGCAGACCTGCCCGGTTCAGCACCCGGCGAACGTCGCGCTCCTCGGGGCCGTGCGCGATGGGTGGGCGGCGCTCGCGGACGGTCAGCGGTTCCGTGGGGTGATGGGTCGCGTCGGGGCCGCGACCGGCGAGGTGCTGCTCGGGCTCGCCGTCACGGAGCCCCTCGACGCGGCGGCGCGGACCGCCGTCGTGCGCGCGCTCCTCGACCGCGTGCCCGGGCTCGTCGGGATCCTCGAGGTCGGCGTTCCGCGACGGGGTCCCGTGCCGGCCGGGCGGCGGCCGTCGCTGCTCTGGGGACGGGCGTGCGTTCGGGAAGAGGTCGCCGGGGTGCGCTACGGCGTTCCCCTGCTCGCGGAGTTCCCGGCGAACGCGCGGGCGCTGCCCGGCGTGATCGAGCTGGTGCTGACGGCGCTGGACGCGTCCGGGTCCGACACGGTGATCGAGACCGGTGCCGGGATCGGCGCGTACACCCTGCATCTCGCGCTCGGCGCGGGCCGCGCCGTGGGCGTCACCAGCGGCGTGTTGGTCGCTGCGGCCCGCGCGAACGGACGCGACAACCGGATCGAGAACTGCAGTTTCTACATCCGCGACGCGGTGCGGGCGGTGCAGAAGGCCGCGCGGGCGACGCCCGTGCGCCTCGCCTTCCTGCGCCCGGATGGGGCGGGCCTCGGGCCGGGGCTCGTGCCGGCCCTCCATCGCGCCGGGGTCGAGCGGATCGTGTACCTGGGGCGATCGCTGCGGTGCCTCGGGGGAGACGCGGGCGCCCTGCAAGCGGCCGGGTATCGGATCGTGCGGGTCCGGCCCGTGGACACGAGCCCGCACACGAGTCGCGTGAACGTGCTCCTCGTCGCGGAGGCGGGGGAGCCGCGGGGGTGTGGTGGTCCGGCCGGTCGCAACGTCCCGGCGGCGACGGCGCGAGAAAGGGCCGAGCGGTTTTTGGTAGAAGTACAATGAGGCAGATCGGGCCTTCAAACAAGCAGATGCGCGAACACGCAGCTAGGATCTTCAAGGAGACGCCGGATGCCCGCTGAGTTCGTCCACTGCCATCTCCACACCGAGTATTCCCTCCTGGACGGAGAAAGCCGGATCGACGCACTGATGCAGCGTGCGGCGGCGTTGGGGATTCCGGCGCTCGGCGTGACCGATCACGGCGTGATGTATGGCGCGGTGGAGTTCTACGAGAGCGCGCGCACGCACGGCATCGTCCCGATCATCGGCGTTGAGGCGTATGTCGCGCCCCGCCGGATGACCGATCGGGACCCGAGGCTGGACGCATCGGCGTTCCATCTGGTGCTGCTCGCGTCAACCGACGAGGGCTATCGGAACCTTCTGCAGCTGACGACCGCGGCACACCTCGACGGATTCTACTACAAGCCGCGGATCGACCGCGAGCTGCTCAGCCGACATGCGAAGGGCCTGATCGGTCTGTCGGGGTGCCTCCAGGCCGAGATCCCGCGGGCGATCCTGCGCGACGACATGAAGGCCGCCCGTGACCTGGCCGCGGCGTACCGCGATATCCTGGGACCCGGCAATTTCTACCTCGAGGTCCAGAACCACGGGCTGGCCGACCAAGAGACCGTCGTGCGCGGGGTCGTCCAGCTCGCCCGCGAGATGCGGTTGCCGCTCGTGGCCACGAACGACGTGCATTACGTGACCCAGGACGAGGCCGACGCCCAGGACGCCTTGATGTGCATCCAGATGGGGATGAGTCTCGACCAGCACGACAAGCCGCGGATGGGCGACACGCCGCAGTTTTACCTGAAGAGCCCCGAGGAGATGGCGGCCCGCTTCCCGGATCTGCCCGAGGCGCTTCGGAACACGCTCGTGATCGCCGAGCGGTGCCGGGTGACGCTCGACACCGACACGCTCAAGCTCCCGCACGTTGCCGTGCCCGAGGGAGAGACCCCGGAGTCGTACCTCCGCCGTCTCTGCGAACAGGGGGCCGCGCGGCTCTTCGGACAGGTGACGCAGCCGGTGCGCGAGCGGCTCGACTACGAGCTCGGCGTCATCACCAAGATGGGCTACGCGGCGTACTTCCTGATCGTGCAGGACTTCGTGAACTTCGCCCGTCGCAGCGGCATCCTGACGACGGTGCGAGGCTCCGCCGCCGGCAGCCTCGTGCTGTACACGTGCGGGGTGACTGATGTCGACCCGCTCGCGTATCGCCTCCCGTTCGACCGGTTCCTGAACCTCGAGCGCTACACGATGCCGGACATCGACGTGGACTTCATGGACAGCCGGCGCGACGAGGTGATCAAGTACGTCGTGGACCGGTACGGGGCCGATCGCGTCGCGCAGATCATCACGTTCGGCACGATGGGAGCCCGCGCCGCGATCCGCGACGTCGGGCGCGTGATGGGGCTCCCCTACGGCGACGTCGACCGGATCGCCAAGCTGGTGCCCGGCGCCAACGTCGCGCTCAAGGACGCGCTCGCGGCGGAGCCCGAGCTGCGCGGGGCCGCCGAGGGCTCGCCGCAGATCCGCCAGCTCCTCGACATGGCCCAGAAGCTCGAGGGCGTCGCCCGGCACGCCAGCACGCACGCGGCCGGCGTCATCATCTCGCGCGATCCGTTGACCGATCACGTTCCGCTGCAGCGCGCGACCAAGGGCGACCTCTTGATGACGCAGTACGACATGAACAGCGTCGCCCGGCTCGGGCTACTCAAGATGGATTTCCTGGGGCTCACCAACCTGACGATCCTCGATACCGCGATCGCGCTGATCCGTGAAACGCGCGGGGTCGAGATCGATCTGAAACGCCTCCCGCTCGACGATCAGCCGACATACGCGCTGCTGGCCTCCGGCGACACGACCGGGATCTTCCAACTGGAAGGTCGCGGCATGACGCGCTACCTCCGCGAGTTGCGACCGGACCGGATCGAGGACGTGATGGCGATGGTCGCGTTGTTCCGGCCCGGCCCGATGGCAAACATCCCCGCGTACATCCGGCGCAAGCACGGCGAAGAACCGGTCACCTACCTCCACCCGTTGCTCGAGCCCGTCCTCAAGGAGACCTACGGCGTGATGGTCTACCAGGAGGACATCATGACCGTCGCGCAGGCGGTCGCGGGATACACCCTGGCCGAGGCGGACGTGCTGTGCTACGCGATCCGCAAGAAGATCAAGGATCGCCTGCTGGCCCAGCGCGAGAAGTTCGTCGCCGGTGCCCGCAAGAACGGCGTGCCGGCCAGGATCGTCGACCAGATCTTCGAGCAGTTTGAGCCGTTCGCGCGCTACGGGTTCAACCGGGCGCACGCGGCGTGCTACGGCTTGATCGCGTACTACACCGCCTACCTGAAGGCGCACTACTCCGCGGAGTACATGACCGCGGTGCTGAGCAGCACCGCCGGGGATATGGAGCGGATCGCCCAGGCGGTCGGCGAGTGCCAGCGTATGCGGATCCAGATCCTGCCTCCCGACGTGAACGAGAGCCAGGCGTCGTTCACCGTCGTGGGCGGGGCGATCCGCTTCGGACTCGCGGCGATCCGGAACGTCGGCGTGGGCGCCGTGGACACGATCATCGCGGCGCGGGAGTCCGGTGGACCGTTCCGGACCCTCGCGGACCTGTGCGCGCGCGTCGACACCCGCCAGGTGAACCAGCGGGTCATCGCGAGTCTCGTCAAGGCGGGTGCGCTCGACTCGCTCGGTGCGTCGCGGGCACAGATGCTGCAGTCGCTCGACGACACGCTGGAGCAGGCGCAGCGCAGCCAGCGGGCGCGGGCTCAGGGGCAGACCGGGCTGTTCGACCTCGGCGCGAGCGCGCCCGTCCTGCCGGATTCGGACGCCCCGGTCCAGGAGTTCAGCCCCGAGGAGCGTCTGACGATGGAGCGGGAGATGCTGGGACTGTACATCTCCGACCATCCTCTCCGGCGGTGGCAACCCGTCATCGAGGGCAAGGCGACGACGACGATCGCCCAGCTCCCCGACCTGCGCGACCGCCAGGAGGTCGTCGTCGGAGGCTTGGTCGGGGCGGTGAAGCGCAGCATCACGCGGTCCGGATCGGCGATGGCGTTTCTGACCCTGGAGGATCTGACCGGCAGCGTGGAGGTGCTCGTGTTCCCGCGGG
>DASQGM010000043.1:0-2173 GCA_035632615.1 bacterium
TCGTGGGCTATGGGTGGTGGACGCACCGGAGATCGCGGCCAGCCTAGAGGCTGCGAATCCCAACCGGCGCCGGCGCCGCTAGCGGATCCGGGGACCCCGACGCCGCGGCTTGGCCTGCCACCGTCCCGGGCCCGTGTGCGGGTGCGCGGTTCGCGATCGCGATCCCCGCGATGACGAGCAGCGTGCCCCCGATCAGCCGCGCGTTGAGCGGCTCGCCGAGAAACGTGACCCCCAGCACCAGGCCGATGACTGGAAAGACGTAGGCCACCACGGTTGCGCGTGTGGCCCCCCACGCGCCGATCAGGTAGTAGTAGAGGACATAGGCGACACAGCAACCGAGCAGGCCCAGCCACCCGTCGATCAACGGATCCCGAAGGATCATTTCCCCTGACACGTAACCGAGCACTCCGCCCGCGAGCCACACGATCCACGACTGCCGGTGCATGAGCCTGGCGAGCAGGCCGCTGCCCCACACGACGAGGGGCAGCGACAGCCCGACCCCCACCACAACGAGGCTGTAGCGTCCACGGGCCGCGGCGGCCACCGCGAGGACGTTATCGAGGCTCATGATCACGTCGGCGGCGACGATGATGCCGATGGCCTGGATCAGCGTGGCCCCGGCGCTGACCCGTCGTTCGATTCCGGTCTCGTGCCGGGTCAGCCTGACCGCGATCGCGATGAGCACCACGCCCCCCGCAAGCTGCAGTAGGGGAATTTTGAGCAGGAAGGTCACCACCACGATGAAACCCACTCGGAGGGCAACCGCGCCGACTGCACCCCACACCTGCCCGAGGGCCCGTTGATGGCGCGGCAGCGTGCGCACGGCGAGCGCGATCACCAGCGCGTTGTCGCCGGCCAGCGCAAGGTCGATCAGCACGATGCCGAGCCCGCGGGCCCAGAACTCGGGATCGAAGAAAGGCATCACGCGAGACGCGCTCGCGCGCAACCGGGGCCGCGGCGAGGACCGGTCACGGCCGTAGCGCGATCCCGAGATGCGGCACCGATCGGCCGGCCTGCGCGATGCCGAACGCGACGAGGGCGTTCGCGGGCGACGCCGCTCCGACGAGGAGCAGGCCGGGCGCAAGAGACAGACCGCCCTTGAACGTGAATCCGCCGACCGCGCCTCGCCACAGCACATGCCCGGTGTCTGCGTCGACTCCCCAGACCGTGCCCGCGTAGTCGGCCGCGAACACGACGCCCCGCGCGACGGCCGGCGCGCCCAGGACCTGCTTGGGACCGAGGAGCGTCCAGACGATCCGGCCCGTCGCCGCGTCGAGGGCCACGAGGCGTCCCGGCAGGTCGGGGCTGAATCCTTTGGCCGATGGTGGATAGTCCTGCGTGCCGACGAAGATCCGGCCCCCGGCCACCGCCGCGCTCCCCGTAATGACGGCGCCCCGCTGCGGCACGGTCAAGGACGTCTTCCATACGAGCCGCCCGGTGCGTGCGTCGACCACGTAGTAGACTCCATCCTTCTCTCCGGCTCCAACGACCGTGCCCTGCGCGAGGGCAAACACGTTTGGGGTCGAGAGAAAGTCGAGGTCCTGGGTGTCGTGCGGGTGCGTCGGCCCGAACGCCCATTTGAGATGGCCCGTCGCCGCGTCGAGCGCCAGGATCGAGTCCGACCCAGGGTCGGGGCCCGGGGGCGGGTTGTTGGAAGGCGAGGGATTCCCGGTGGTCACGAATAGGGTGCCGGTGGCCGGATCCAACCCCGGGCTCGCCAGCACCCCGGCCCCGCCGCCGCCGGTGTACTGGGGGATCACGTACACCCAATCGACCGCGCCGGTGGCGACGTTCAGGGCGATGACACGCGCGCGGATCGGTTCGTCGATCGTGCCGTCGATCGCGACGTAGACGCGGCCTCGCCACACGAGCGGAGCGGACCAGATCACCTCGCCGACGCTCGGGTTGCCCACGCGGGTGCGCCACATCAGCCCGCCCGTCGCGTCGTCGAGGCAGACGACGTCGGTAAGCGCGGTGGCGGTGTACACGCGGTGGTTCGCCAGCGCCGGCGTGCTCCCGATCCCGAGCGAGTCAAATCCGTAGGCCAGCAGCGGCCGCGCCCCGAGCGACACCTGCCAGCGAAGCCGACCCGTCGCCAGATCGACCGCGTACAGCGTCCCGCGCGCGGAGCCGACGAACGCGGTATCGGTCCCGATTGCGGCGGCGTCCGGGA